>NZ_PNDP01000003.1:0-168510 GCF_005886415.1 Pseudoalteromonas sp. S327
TGAATAGTTGCGTTTGAATAGCTGTATTTAATAAATGCGGCTGATATAACTTTTACTTAGTTAAAGCCAGTTAGTGCTTTAAAATCGAACTGCTGAACAATGCGTCACTGCTACGCTTAGTATAAATACCTGACTAGTAAAAGCCTCATAAAATTAGCTAATTAGTATGGTGTTCAGCCAGTTATTTACTAATGTCTTTTCGATATTTTGTTATACCGCTGGCTATTTCTTTCCACCAGTTGTTAGCCCCAAAATGCAAAAACTTATACTTAGTTGGTTTAACTCTGCCTGCGTTTGCAATTATTAACTTTGATAACTGCTCAATATCATAGCCAGTCCACTCAGGTATTGGCTGTGCAAAATTCTGATTAACAGCAGGGTAAACCTCATTCCAGTAGATATACTCTAATTCTAAAATTGAATACTTAGATTTAGCACACGTAGCTATAGCGTTTTCTAGCTCATCAGATGGCTCAATATCCATCCAAAACATTTGCAACGCATCCCAAATAGGTTTTCTATCTTCTGAATCTAATCGTGGATTATCCATAAGCCACTAACGCCTTGTAAAGTTTAAAAATAAAACCTGCCATTAATAACAAAGTGAACTATTTTCTGTGTTCAGCTATTTAAGTATGCTTGTTATTGCTACAGGTTAAATAGCTTTTCGCATTTTATTTAATAACTCGTAGCATGCTTTATACAACAGTATTTCCATGTCTTTTGTATGATACAAAGGGCCCCAGCGAAAGAATCCTCTTAAGCTAAACTGTTTGGCAATAAATTCGCGCCATGTAATAGACTTAGAAACACTAAACGTCTTAATCGTCTTGTTGTGCTCAATGTTATACAAGCGCGACACTAATTTAACTTTTGGTCGCCAAAAAAGCGGAATAATAGCAGTATCAAAGTCCACAGTGAATGCATCGCCACCATGCAAAGTAACTATAACCACATCTAAACCAATATCTGACTTTTTGGGCTCTTTAATAGACGAAATACTATGAAGGCAAAATACCTCTTCAAGCTTCTGGTACATATGATCTTCAATTGAATCGCCCGTCATATAAAAAGACGACTCTATTTTAGAAAAGTGGCTGTTATTAACCACAGCTAACGATCCCAAATAAACATTGGGCTTTTCAGCGCTAAACCAATCAAATAGCAAATTCAAACTCCTTTTTACTTATGCCAAATAAATAGGCTGTAAGATTGTTGGTTAAGGTTAGAGTGAGAAAGCAAAACCAGCAGCTTAGGTTCTACTTAACAATTTTTTATTACGCTAAATTTTTTACTACGTAATTGAACACCAAATAACGTACCTAATAAAACAGCGATTACATGCAGCAAAGCAGAAATTAAATATGTTAAAGGCTCCATTGTTATTTCTAACAGTATATATAGTAAGGCACCGACACTTAAGTTAATAAACAATTAAAGAGGCACCAAACCCGAAGACGTAATGAGTATAAATGTATGATGTGCTTTGAGTCATCTCATCAAAGCAAACAATCTGTGTTGCTATTGTTGATAAAGCAACTAGCAATAAATACAAGCCTACTGAAAAGAGTAAACCCCTAGAGTATTTCAAGATAATCCTTTAGCAATATAATTAGGCTGTAGATTTAAATGCTAACGCCGCGTTAAGCGGACTAAAATTGTTGGTTATAATGTGGAGCGAAGCGGAGGCTAACCAATTATTTTAGTTCCGTTTAAACGCCTTGTTAGCCAATAATTATTTAAACTCTATAAACATTTCAGTCTTTAAAAAGTCTGGGTATCTTGGTATTTGATACTTATCAAAGATTTCTTCCCAGTTTGAAAATGAATAAAATAGAAACATCATTAATAATTCATTTTCACCATTGGGCTTTTCAATGATAAAAGAGTCACGGCTCTGTGTATTCGAACTATATTGACCATCAGGGGTGATAGTAACCAATTCATCTTTAATTTCGTTTACCTTCGAGACGGTACTGGTTTTTTCTGTCCCGAGACCAAAATGCTTGGAAGAATTGGCTATGTCTCTACACCACTGTAGTCTTTCATAGTTATTACAAACTTCATGAAATTCATTTTTAGGAATTGAAAGATATTTGATACACCAATCTCTTAATGAATGTGCCGTTATACAGTAATTGAAAAGATGATCAGCACTATCTTCTTTAGAGTCTGTAATCCAAGCTCTTCTTCCCTCTCTAGCAAGCTTTAAGAAAAGATCTTTCGGTTCTTGATAAAAGCTTATGACAGACACACTACCTCCGGTTGGCTAACAGTTTATTGAACACCAATTTGAGGGTTTATAACTCCCCAAAACGGCGCATATTACATTGCTCAATAATTCCACTAAATAACTGTAATGTAAACAAGCAATTAGACAGTAGTGAAAAAGCCTTTGTTATTTTGCACCAAAACGACTTTTAATAATGTTATTGGACAACGTCACAATAGCTGTTTATATGCACAGTTTACTCTAAAGGTAAATTTTGCCTTTGTGCATTTAGCACGTATGAGTTAAAGCATTGGCGAGATAAGCGAGCCTTAACATAATAATGAAACAGGCCCGCTGGAGTGTTTATGATAAAACGAATTGGTTAGTGATTTACTTTACATCAAAGTTCACATGATCAAAGTAAGGGTTACTCTCACGCGCTTTAAGTAGACTAATTGTAGTGAGCACAATAAGCTTTAGCTCGCCATTTACGTTAATGGCAATGCACTCTTGTTTGAGTGCATTGCGTTTTGTATCAGTTGCTACACCACATACACTATCACCATTTTTTAAAATAAGCTCAACGCTTAAATGGTGCATACAGGCAATTTCGATGTAATCGTAATGGTTGCAACTGATCATAACGTCCTCTTTATATATTATTTAGCAGGTTTAAGTAGCATTAAAGTGGCAATAACAATTAAGTTACCTACATACCATAAATCTTTAATTACAAATTGCCCTAAACGCTCTAATAACGTGCTTGAGCTAAACGCGCCGTTTGCGGTAATTAAAAATGTTTGGGTCATTAAAAATACACTTAAACACGCTAAGCCACTAACTATAATGAGCTTTTTATTGTTAAGTAAAATGCCCGCACCAAGTAGTACAGCAAATAATACATCAAACCCACCAATGATATTTGATGCGCCTTGTACGCTAAATACCGTGTATAACCACGACATAAAAGGTGAGGTTTCTACTAGGCCTACAATGGCTTTGGCTTCAAACTCATAAAATTTCATGCCGCCAATCCACAGTAACACCATAGCAACCGGTATAAAGTTTAAAAGTACGTGTTGTTTGTCTGTTAGCTTATTTTTATAAAACAAAAATAAATACAAAGGGATAACAGCAAAGTATTTAATAATGCCTTGCCCACTGCCAATAATTGGAAAGCCGCCTAACTGTGCCATCCAGCGGTTACTGGCAAATAAGGTAAGTAAAGGCACTATGCTAACTACTAACGCGAGTATAAGTGCAGGCATCGGCTTTATTAATTTTAAATGCGCAGCTAAGGTTGCTGCTGCCAACGCAATCATAGCGCTGCCTGTGAGCAAACCTAATGTATTGTTACTTAGTAAGGTATCAAGTTCATAAAAACTAAAGGTAGCTGAGAGTGTGTTTGGATTTGCACCTAAAGCAAACGATACACCAAGTAATGCAAAGCTAAGTGTAAGTAAAAAGGTGAGTGCGTTATTTGTGTGTGTTATGTTCATTGTGTGCCCATTAAATCTGTAATGGCTAATAAAGACCTAATTTTTACAAAAAGTGATTCAACTAAAGTTAAATTTTTTAATACAAGGAAGGACATTTTGGTTTTTACGTTTACAAAAGCCACGCGTGAAAAGAGGTTTAACCTGAGCTTTGGTTAAGAGATTTAGATATAGTTGGTTAGTAATGTTACTGGGTCTGTTTTCTCTAGCTAGAAATTTTAAGTGAAAACAAGGCGAATTTGCGCGTCAATAGCTAGCCTATTGCAAGTAAATTCAACGCAGTTAGCGCTAAAAATAGCTGCTTGAGATAGATTTATTAGCCAAGGCTCAGGTTATTAATTAAGTCTTAGAAAACTTACTATGGTAGAGCACCTCGAGGTGGCCGGCTTATTTTTAACTGAGCAACAGCATAATGAAAGGGTTGACGAGCAATACGATTGCTCTCATCTTATACAGCTTAATGGTGATACTATAGGTACGCTAAAGTACAAAATATGGGGTAGCCACATTGAAATAATGCAATTACAAATACACCCCAACCATCAAAATAAAGGCTACGGCAGAGGCGTTATTGAGCAAGTAATTAAAACTGCACAGTTAAAGCCTATCAAACTAACAGTACTTAAAAACAACCCTGCTAAAACACTTTATACTCGACTAGGCTTTAAGATCACTGGGGAAGATAACTATGAGTACCATATGCAAACTCAGCCTATAAATAACTAAGAGCTACTCTCTTTGATCTTTAAAATCTTTTTTTCTGAAAATGGTTAGGTGCCAGCCCCATTTAAGCGAGCCTAATCTTAAAAATACAGTGGTAAAAAGTGAGCCTAAAATACACCAAATGTAATCGACTTCTATGGTAAACAGCGCAGCATAAACTAGGCCGCCTACTAAACAGGCTGAAGCATAGGGCTCGTTTCGCATAACTGAGGGTACTTCGCGGCAAATTACATCTCGTATTAGGCCGCCAAAAATCCCTGTGGTGATCCCCATTGTTATCGCTATTACCATACCTGTACCGCTTATTAAGGCTTTTTCTATCCCCATAATATTAAATAATGCCATACCTATAGCATCGACTAATAAAAAGTAATAGTTATTTACATGAGGTAAGTAACGCACAAAAAATATGGTGACAATAATAGCGGCGTAAGTTGAGTATAAATACTCAGGCGTAGCTATCCAAAATATAGGTTTATCTAAAAGTATGTCTCTTAGCGTGCCGCCACCTAAAGCTGTAACAGTTGCGACCACCACTACCCCAAAACCACTTATGTTTTTTTCGTAGCCTAGCAGTGCTCCTGCAACCGCAAAAAAAGCCACTCCGAGCAGCCCCAGCACCATAAAGTATTCAGCAGTCATGTGCATTCCCTTTTAAATTTTATACATTGGTGTATCAATTTATATGCCAGATGTAATTAGCAAAAGCCAAAAGCGAGGATTAAAAGTACATTTAAAAACAATGGGTTAATAAATTTTTGATAAAATTAATGATGGGTTATTGTGATATGCGATATTTAAAAAGGTAATTATTTTAAAAGTGAGTAGTTTTTACACATTTTTTATAAGTAGGACTGTAAATTAAATTATTGCGATTAACCCATTCATAATAAGCTAAATAGCCAACAAAAAGAGACTCTAAAATTAATAGGCTTATACCCTTCCAACTTGCAGAATCTAGGTATATAAAAATGAAACAGATGCAAATCAATGTCCAAAATGTGTTAGCTAAAGCTAATAATTTAATGATCAAAAAGCTTCTTTTTCTTTTAGAAGCCAACAATAATGCCAGCGCACCATAAAGCATATTAGCTGCTGTAATAAATTGAAGGACATATAGAGGTAAAGAATAAACTTCGTGAAACCATCCTTGTAAACTAAACAACGTTAAACCTGCAAGTAGCCCTGCGACACCGTCAAGAAAGAGTATGTCGAATTTTTTATATGTAACCACTTTTAGTATCTTTCAGCTTTTAGTTGAGCTGCCTTTTTTAGTGCCCACCAGCCAATTATTTGGCTCATTAGTATACGTACGGGAAAGTAAATAACGGCTGGAATGCCGAATAACCAATTAGCAAAGCTTTGCGGCATGACATAAAAAGCAACCTGCTTCACCCAATATCTAATACCAACCCGCAATAATACTTAATCATTTTTAGGGGCTAAACGTGTCGCTATCTGCGTTAAAAAATTCTCATTTAGAATAACTAAATAACGAATTTTTTGCCTAGCTATCAACACGTTTATCTATCCTCAAAATAGATCACTTAATTAAGCGGATTGGTATAAACTCTACATACTGCGCTAAAAAATCATTAAGTGATAAGCTCAAAAGTGCTAAATTATTACTTATTAAAACCCATAGTGCATACAAGCCAAGCAGGCCATCGCCCACACTACCAATATAAGATGAGTAACCAATAAATAATAACAAGCCGCGCATG
This sequence comes from Pseudoalteromonas sp. S327, assembly GCF_005886415.1. Classification (NCBI taxonomy): domain Bacteria; kingdom Pseudomonadati; phylum Pseudomonadota; class Gammaproteobacteria; order Alteromonadales; family Pseudoalteromonadaceae; genus Pseudoalteromonas; species Pseudoalteromonas sp. S327. The sequence continues at coordinate 6,156 of NZ_PNDP01000003.1, forward strand.
GTAAGTCCCTGTTAGCTGTATCGTTAAGTTAAATAATAAACTCGCTTAGTTAATTGCACCATTTAGCTTTTAGCTTTTAGCTTTTAGCTTTTAGCTTTTTGAGCAGAAAAAATGGCGCTAAAAAGCGCCATTCAAAAAACAATTAAATTAAAGCGCTAGGCTTAAAATTTTCTTCGCTTTAGCTATGTCAATATCGCCATGTTCGCCAAGGGCTGTCATGCCGTTACGCTCAAGGTTGTTGGCAACGGCTTCAACCGCGTCTTCACCTAGGTCGTAATCGCCAAGTTTTGTTTTAATGCCCATTTGCTCAAAAAAGTCTTGAGTATGTTTAATGGTTGCATCAATCAGCTCGTTTTTGTCTTGCATATCAAGGCCAAATACACGCTCACCTAACTGAATAATTTTAGCGCGTTTTTGCTCTTGCTGAACAAACATTAGCGGTGGTAATACAATTGCAAGTGTTACAGCGTGATCTAAGCTATAAAGCGCTGTTAGCTCGTGGCCAATCATATGCGTAGACCAATCTTGCGGTACGCCTTGGCCAATTAAGCCATTTAGTGCCATCGTTGCCGACCACATTACGTTTGCACGAACATCGTACTCTTCTGGGTTTTCAAGGGCTTTAGGGCCTTGCTCAATTAGCGTAGATAAAATGCCTTCTGCAAAACGGTCTTGCAGTGGCGCATTAACTGGGTACGTTAAGTATTGCTCAATAACATGTACAAACGCATCAACTACACCGTTAGAAATTTGGCGAGTTGGCAGTGAGAATGTATACGTAGGATCAAGCACAGCAAATTGCGGTTGTACAATTGGCGTACCAAAGGCACGTTTTTGCTGGGTTTCTTTACGGGTAACAACCGAGTTACCGTTGCTTTCTGAGCCAGTAGCCGGAAGCGTTAATACCGCGCCAATAGGTAATGCGCTTTTTACTTCTGCGCCATTAACTAAAATATCCCAGCCGTCGCCTTCGTATTTTGCTGCTGCCGCTACGTATTTAGCGCCGTCGATAACACTACCGCCGCCTACAGCTAATATAAAGCTAACGTTTTGCTCTTTCACAATTTCTACAGCTTTTGAAAGTGTTTCGTAAGTTGGGTTTGGCTCAACTCCCGAAAACTCCACAAAGTCCACACCTTCAAGTGCATTTACTACATCGTCATATACGCCGTTCTTTTTGATCGAACCGCCACCGTATAAAAACATGACCTTGCCTTGGCTTGGTACGCGGCTTGCGATCTCATTAATTTGATCTTTGCCGAATAAAATCTCGGTGCGGTTTTTAAATGCAAAATTTAACATATTTGTACTCTACTTGGTTACGGGGCTCAGCCCCTAGTGCTCATTGCTTTATAAAATGGGAATTAATAGTTAACTTTCAAGTAATTAATTACCTATTTTATAAATTAAATATGAAAATGTTTAATGTCTAACTGAACGAGCGCAAGTGTACGCGCACTTTACAATAAGTAGAATTCAGTTAATCTTGCTTTACCCATCGGATTTCTGATACCTAATGTTTTATGTCTTATTTTGTACAATTACGCACCTTTGTTGAGGTATATCGTTGTAAAAACATCTCTCGGGCTGCTAAAAATTTGGGGCTTTCGCAACCAGCTGCAACCGCGCATATACAAACAATGGAGTCGGTGGTAGGTAAATCGTTATTTGAGCGGCGTCACCGAGGCGTAGAACCAAGTAATGCCGCCCACGATTTAGCAGGCCAAGTGGCAAATCACCTTGATGCTATAGAGCAAAAAGTCGCCTCTGTACGCACCCGTTCTAACGATGTGAGCGGAACGATTACACTGGCTGGGCCCGCCGAATATATTAGTTATGTTGCCTCAGCACAGCTGGCAAATTTGTTACAAGCAGGCAATGTTGATGTGGTCGTGCTGCCTGGTAATCGTGAGCAAATTTATTCAGCGCTTGATACTGGCGTTGCCGATATGGCTATTACAGCCTCCCTGCCCGATAACAAAATTTACGACTTTGAAGTGCTCGACAGCGAAGAGCTAGTACTGGTGGCGCACCGTTTATTAGCGCAAAGCTTAGAGGGGCAAACCATTACGCCAGCACTTTTAAATACGCTGCCGGTGGTCAGTTACGACAGTCAATTACCGCTTATACGCCAGTATTTTGATATTGTATTTAAGCAAAGCTGTACGTCAAAAATAATTGCCCGCTGCCCCGACATACGCGCGCTCGCCGGCATAGTAAGAACTGGTGTAGGCTATACCGTGCTGCCTGATTATATATGTCATGACGATATTCAATCGGGTAGGTTAATTAAACTTGGTCCGCAAGGGCCGGAAAACAATTTGTACTTAGCGTGGCGTAAAGGGGCGCTTGCCCACCCACGGCTTAATTATGCCCGCGATGTGTTAATGGCTTTTTCTAATATTAATAAATACGCAAAATAGTTTTTTAACTTATACCAATCCGCATAATTAAGTGATCTATTTTGAGGATGGGTAAACGTGATGATAGCAAGGCAAAAAATTCGCTATTTAGTTGTTCTAAATGAGAATTTTTTAACGCAGATAGCGACACGTTTAGCCCCTGAAAATCATTATGTATTATTACGGATTGGTATTGAACGCTGGTTATTTAATAAAATAGCCAACCGCGCGCCATTGCCCACTGCTTTTACTTAATGTAAGGGTTTCCACCGCAAGCCTTGCTGAAAATTGCGTTTTAAATTGCACAATAAGGTATTTACCTTGCGGGGCACCAGGTAAAGATGAGTAAGCATTAGCACTTATTTGTTCTCGCGTAGCCACTTTACCTAGTGGCGCACGCACTGTGTTTAGGGCGCTTTTCCAGTTTGCTTTACTTAATTGCGATTTAAATAACGCATCGGCTTGTTGCCAACTTTTTGTGTATTCACCCGCATCAATTAACTGTAACCAGTTTATTGCTACGGGCATATTTTTAGTGGTTTCGGCCCACACTGAGCAGCTTATAAACAAGCATAAAATTAAAATGAGGGGTTTCATCATTCTTCCTTTTAATCTGGCGTTAAAAGTAAATATAGATACTCCAAATTACAACACATTGGTTAAATGGTTAACCCCTAATATTAAAAACTTTTGCAAATAAGTGCCTTACTCTCCTTTAATTTTTAAAACCTGCGCGTAAGTGCAATCGCTCAACATAGAAAAACCATGCGAGGCTTGCTCTTGGCCTATTACAAATGGATGCGCCGCCTCGGGGGCTCTATTTTTAAGTTGCTTTATGCGCTCATACGAACCATCGCGTTTAGGGTGGTTTGATATAAACACATCTACACCGGCCTGCATTGCCACATTGCCAAAACGTTTAGCGGCAACACTGTAAGCGCTAATTCGCTCAATATCAGGCCCATAGTTTAGCCCAGTCCCTCCCCACAGGCTTAGCATATGTTTTTTGCCGTTATCGTATACTGGGAACAACAACGAAATAGTGCCAGGGGTGTGTCCAGGCGTTAAATGAACGCCAATGCTGGTATCGCCAAGCGTAATTGTATCTGCCTCTTTTGTGCTTATATCTCTTGTTGGCCGTTTGCCCCAACGTGGGCTTTCAAAATCAAGCTTTGGTTGTTCTAAGCGTCGCCACTCAACCTCACTCATTACAACACGCGGTTTGTATTTATTAACTAAGTACTCTTGCCCACCGTAATGATCACCATGCCCATGGCTAATAATTAAATACTTAATATCTTCGGGGTTTAAGCCTAGTGTGAGCAAACCTTTTTCAATGTAATTTTTAGCTTGTTCGTTGTTATTTAGCGCATCAATAACAATAAGCCCTTGTGATGTTTTAACTACCCAACTTGCCACTCCACCAGTACCTACATAATAAAGGTTGTCAAACACTTGTGTAGGTTCAATCGTTGATGAGCGCCGTTTACTACCCAACTTTTTACTGCGCTTTTTACCTTCATTATTAGTGCGAACACGCTTTGTTAAATCACGTAACGGGTTTTGTATATCGCATAGGCTTGTTAACCCCGGAAACTCATCAGCGTACTGCATGCCTTTTTCGACATAATCTTGCGCTGTTAATTGTGTATTTTGCGCAATAGCCGGGTACGTAGCTAAAAAGCTAAGTACCACAGCAGATAATATAAATTTTGGCATAAAAACCCCTTATAGTTTTGTATCTATAGCTAGCCAGTAGCGTCGGCCATCTTCTACATAGCCGTATTCATCGTAGCTGGTTGCTTTATCAAATATATTGTAAATACCAAACATAACTTTAACGTTACCGTTTACTTGCCACGCACTGCCTATATCTGCTGTTGCAATAGAAGGGGCTGAGGTTAAACGGCTAGTTATAGAGGCTGCTTCGGTTTCTTTACCGCGGTAATTAGCACGTGCCCACGTATTAATATTATCGCTTACATCCCAGTTAATATTTAGCGTTGCTAAATGTTTAGGTATTTGCGTAAGTGGCTGGCCTTTATTGTCGCCACTGCGTTGCTCAGAAAACGTATAGCTGTAGCTAGTTGCAAGAGTAATATCTGCACTTAACATTGTTTCTATATTTAGCTCAGCCCCATAAGTCACCGCTTTATCAATATTGATGTTATAGCGGTCGGTTTCATCACCACACACTGTGATAGGACATAAAACGGTGTTAATTTTGTCTTCAAAGCTATTATGAAAAACCGTGATATTAGTTTGAAAATCACTGTTAGCATAATACACAGCCGCTTCTTTACTGACGGATGTTTCGGGCTCTAGGTCACCATTTCCATATAAGTCGCCACCGCGGCTGCTTTGGATCCAATTAGGGCTAAGCTCGCGTAAATCTGGCGCTCTGTAACCGGTAGCTACGCCCGATTTAAAGGTCCATGCCTCATTAATATTCCAAACTCCGTATAGGCGTGGACTCAAGTGCGGATCAAACTGCTCGTTATCATCAACTCGTAAACCCGTGGTAATGGTAAAATCGGGGTGTAAGCTCCACTCATCTTCAGCAAATAGCGACCATTGTTTGTTATCGATTTTAGTAATAGTGGCTGCGTTTGTTGTTTTGTCATCAAGCTTTTCTTGTTCAAATGCGCCGCCTAATGTTACATGGTGGTTTTCAAGTGCAATTGACCACTGCGTATTTGCTAAGGTATTTTCGATGGTTATTTCACGGCCTTCGTTTTCAACCGACTCTTGTTGAATATACGAATGCGCAGCGCCCCAACTATAGCTACCTTTATGTGCTAACGACCACGTGCTGCGGTTATTGTTCGTTTCGCTAGAGCTATTTCGATTAGGTAACGATAGCCCCGAGGTAGAAATACGTTTTTGATCGTGTTCGCTGTATTCAAGCGATATCACATCGTGCTGCGTGGCTGTTAAATGCAGTGTACCACTGTAACTTGTCAGCTCTTTTTCACCGTAACCGCGCTCAATTTCATCTTCTTCACGCTCTTGGTAAAGAGCCGAAAGGTTAACGCTTAATAAATCTTTTATTAATGGCCCCGCTGCATATATTTGCCCTTGGTATTCATCACCCGAATTACTGTTTTCTTGCTGTGTGGTTTCTAGGCGAACATTAGCATGCCAATTGTCGTAATTTTTACGGGTTATAACATTAATAACGCCGCCAATTGCATCCGACCCATACAACGTAGACATAGGCCCACGCACAACTTCAATACGTTCAATAGCGTCTAGTGGTGGCAGCCAATCTTGCTCAAAGCCACCGCTGCCGCTTGGTTGTGATTCACGCCCTGACTGCTTTTTACCGTCTACCAAAATAGCAGTGTACTGCGCTGGCATGCCACGCACGCTTATATCTTGTCGCGAGCCACCACCGGTGACCGTAACCCCTGCAACATCGTTAAGTGCATCGGTTAAGTCTTTATAAGCGCGGTTTTCTAGCTGCTTTTTGCTAATTAAGGTAATAGAAGCTGGCGCTTGCGCTAAGGTTTGTTCAAAGCCTGAGGCGGTTACTACTATTGTTTCTATATCATTGTTAGCGTTAGCCAAAGTGTAAAATGGCGCAACAGCAATTAGAGGCAGAGCTAAAGTATTTTTCAGAGTCATTACGTGGTATTTAATTAGTTATTTTGCGTAATGATAACAATTATCAATAACTTCGGCAATTAACATTTCATTAATTTACAATAAAGCTTAATCAATTAAGCTGCAGTTACTCCAGTGCCATTATTAACAATAAGCCAATTTTATTGCGTTTATTGTACAAAAAAGGCTGCATTAACTAGCAGCCTTTTTGTATTCTGTATCGCTTAAGGTTTTAAAAATGCCATTTAACCATCAAATTTGGGTTGTGCTCTGTTTGACCATCTACACCAAACTTATTTTTCCAATATACGTATTCTATACCTACATCAAGGCGACCTGTGTCTAGGCCAAGCATAGGAGCAATGTTGTATTTAAGTTGTGAGGTAAAGTTAAAACCGCCTTCACTTTTACCAAACATAGTGTCGGTACTGTCAACAATATCTAAAAAGCCATCGTATCTAAAGTTACCCTTGTTATAGCCCCACGTTACGGTTATTTGGTTGTTATCTTCACGCTCTATGCCAATATCGTCCTGAAAACGACGGTAATAAGCCACATTAAAGTATTGAAACCCTGGTACATCTAACGATACGCCGCCACCTAATAAGTAGTTATTTTGATCGGTATCGCCCGAGCCATATTCTGTTTGTAGGCCTAAAAACACCTCTTTAACAAAACTGTTTTGTGGCTTGTAAAGCGTTGGGTTTATGTTTAGTTCTCCGTATACTTCATCTGGGTTACTTAATCTATCCATAAAAAAGAAGGTACCGCCCCATGTATGCCCCGATGCATGCTCAATGGTTACTACGCTTCTGTCATCTTCCTCCCCCGAGAACGGCTCGAGGTAATCGGCGCCGGTCATGGCGGTTATACTAAAATCTGACCACAGCTCTTTTGCCGACACGCTACTTGAACACACCGCGATAGCACTGACTAAGGCTAATTTTTTAATTGTTGTAATTTTCATTGTTAATCCCTTTGTTATAATTTTATTAGTCTAGTTAAGATGATCTGTACTTGCTGAATAATTTTCTGGTAAAACAAGCGTCATAACGATGGCGGTTAAACCCGATACCGTTACAGCGCTGCCAAAAATAGCGGTTACCAGCTTAGGCGCATTTATAAACATTTCGGGCACAAAGCTAACCCCTAGCCCCATACCTAAGCTCACCGCAATAATAAGTAAGCTACGACGATTTATTTTTTCGCTTGCAAGAATTTTTACCCCTGCGGCTGCCACTGTGCCAAACATGACAAGCGTTGCACCGCCTAGCACTGGTTTAGGAATATTTTGTAGCACGGCACCAATCACCGGAAATAACCCTAAAATAATCAAAATTACACCAATCCACAGGCCAATGTATCTACTTGCTACACCGGTTAACTGAATAACGCCGTTATTTTGGCTAAAAGTAGTATTAGGAAACGTATTAAATGCGGCAGCAATCATTGAGTTAACGCCATCGCCTAAAATACCTCCGCGTATACGCGCTAAATAGCTTGCGCCTTTTACCGGTAATTTAGACACCGCACAATTTGCGGTTATATCGCCTGTGGATTCAATGGCGGTAATTAGGTATAAAAAGCTAAAGGCAATCATGGCGCCAAAATCAATGTTAAAACCATATTTAAAGGGTAATGGCATGGCGATTAAATCAAATTCGCCCATTTTAAATTTGGCTATACCTAAAATAAGTGCAAGTAACCAGCCTACTAACATGGCAACGACTACAGCGGTAAGCCTTACCCACTGATTTTTGCTAGCATTTAGTAATACCACCAGCGCCACCACCGAAAAGCCCACAATTAAGTTGCTTGGTGAGGCAAACTTTTCAGGCATATTAGTTAATAACCATTGCCCGCCGCCTATGTCGGTCATACCTACTTTAATGAGGTAAACCCCAATGGTGGTGATCACCACACCGGTCACTACAGGCTTAATTACTTTGCCAAGCTTTTCTATAAAAAAGCTAATAAATATCTCTACAAAGGCTGCTAAAAAACACACAGCAAAAATGGTGGCAAGTACTTCATCGATTCCGCCTCCAGTGGCTTTTACGGTAAAACCGGTTGCCAAAATAGTGCCTAAAAACGCAAAGCTGGTGCCTTGTACGCATATAAGCCCTGAGCCAATTGGCCCCACACGGCGAGCCTGAATAAAGGTACCAACCCCCGATACAAACAACGCCATACTAATTAAATACGGTATTTCGCTACCAAGCCCCAACACGCCACCAATAATAAGTGTGGGCGTAATAATACCTACAAAACTTGCCAGTACATGTTGCAGGGCAGCAAAAAAAGATTCGGTCAGCCCTGGTTTATCTTCTACTGCGTAAATTATGTCTTCTGAGATTGCTTCTTGGTTTGACATAGTCAACATCCTTTTAGCGCTTTAATATGGGCAAGGTATACGCCTTGCCCAGGTTTTAATTTAAATACAGTGGCGCTTATTTAAGCTGCCCTTCAACACCCTCTACATAAAAGTCCATACCCAGTAAGGTTTTATCATCAATTGTTTGCCCCGCTTTAGTTACCAGCTCACCTTGCTGATTGTTAATTGGGCCGCTAAATGGATGAAACTCGCCGTTGGCAATTTTGGTTTTAATCGCCTCTATCTCTGCAACAACATTGGCAGGAATGTCTTTACTCAGTGGCGCTAAGCGGGTCATACTGGCATCTATGCCTTTCCATACATTTTGCGATTCCCATTTATCGTCAAGTACTTGCTGCACGCGCTCGGCGTAAAACTCATCCCAATGATGCACTGGCGCCGTAAGGTGCGCTTTTTTACCATAGCCGCTCATATCTGAGTGGTAACCAATCGCGTATATTCCGGCGGCTTCTGCGGCTTGAAGTGGGGCGGGTGAGTCGGTGTGTTGGGTAATAATATCAACACCTTGGTCGATTAAACTGTCGGCAGCTTCGCGCTCTTTACCAGGGTCAAACCAGCTATTAACCCACACTACTTTTACTTTTGCGTTAGGTTTTACTGAGCGCAGGCCTAAAGTAAACGCGTTAATACCGCGTATTACCTCAGGAATAGGAAACGCGGCAATATAGCCAATACTGTCAGATTTACTCATGTGCCCAGCAATAACACCGGTTAAGTAGCGCCCTTCGTAAATACGGTCAAAATAAGTGCCCACATTTTTAGCGCGTTTATAACCTGTTGCATGCTCAAACTTTACATTAGGAAAACGTTTAGCCACTTTAATGGTCGGGTTCATGTAGCCAAACGAGGTGGTAAATATTAAATCGTGCCCGCTTTTGGCTAGTTGTGTAATAACTCGCTCTGCATCGGCGCCCTCTGGCACGCTTTCTACAAAGGTGGTTTTTATTTTTTCGCCAAATTTATCCTCTAGGTAGCGGCGGCTTACATCGTGGGTGTAAGTCCAACCAGCTTCGCCAATCGGGCTTACATATACAAACCCTACTTTTACGCTGTCTTTTGCCATTGCACTCGCGCTTAACCCTAAGCTAAGTGCTACGCCAAGCGCTGTTATTAGTTTTTTCATTGTTATTCTCCGTGTTGTATTTTTAATATCCTGTTGAAGGCTTATTGTTACTCTTTGTATAAAATTTTTAATGGCCCTTATGCCAAGGTTTACCTAGCCACATGGGTTCGTACATTTTTAGTTTTTGTTTATTTTTACTTAGCATAATCAGTACTATAAGCGTTGCACCATAAGGCAGCATGGCCAGTAAATTAGAATCCACCGCTAAGCCAAGCGCCTGTGCCACTAAGTGCATAATGCTGGCAAAACCAAATAAATAAGCGCCTAGCATTACCCGCTCAATTCGCCAACTTGCAAATACCACTAAAGCCAGTGCTATCCAGCCTCGACCCGAGGTCATGTTTTGTGTCCAAAGAGGTGTGTAAGCAAGCGATAGGTACGCCCCTGCAATACCCGCCATTGCGCCGCCAAACATCACCGCTAAATAGCGAGTACGCATTACAGGCAAGCCTAAGTTATTACCAACGCCTGGGTTTTCACCAATAGCGCGTACCGCAAGCCCTGCCCTGTGGTATTTAAAAAATAAATAAGCGCCAAGTACTAACGCCCAACTTAAATACACAATGGCATCTTGCGAAAACAGCGCTTTACCCAGTAGCGGAATATGCTCAAACCCTGCAATTGCTAAAGTAGGTAAGGCATTAATGGTTTTGCCCTCGTAATCAACGCCTAAAAATGCCGACAAGCCCGTGCCAAAAATAGTTAGCGCTAACCCCGCAGCCACTTGGCTAGCATTTAAATTAAGTGCTACAAACGCAAATACTAACGACGCCATAACCCCCACAAGCGCAGCCACGCTAAAGCCTATAAAGAGGTTGTCGCATTGGTACATGGTTATAAACCCTGCCACCGCGCCTAATAACATCATGCCCTCTTGCCCAAGGTTAAGTGTGCCGCTTTTCTCGCATACCATTTCACCTAGAGCCACCAGCAATAAAGGCGTGCCGGTGCGAATAGTGGCGTATAAAATATTTGTGAATACCTCTAAATCCATGTTTAAGATTCCTGTGCGATGGGTGTTAGCTGCGTTTTTTGTTGTTTAAATGGCAGTAACAATTTAATGCGATAACCAATAAGCACATCGCACGAGAGTAAATAAAACAGCATTAAGCCCTGAAAAATGCCGGTAATGGCATTAGGTAGGCCAATTTCTATTTGCGCCATTTCGCCGCCCATATAAATAAGCCCCATTAACAGCCCTGCTAAGGTGATCCCAAGCGGATGTAAGCGCCCTAAAAAAGCCACAATAATTGCGGCGTAACCATAACCAGGGGATATTTGCGGCACTAATTGCCCAATAGGCCCAGCCACTTCGCCAGCCCCTGCAAGCCCAGCTAACCCGCCACTTATTACCAATACACCGGCAATTAAAAGCGCGCGTTTATAGCCCGCCATTTTGGCCGCCGATGCATCAAGCCCAAGTACTTGTATTTGAAAACCCACAAAGGTTTTACTAATAAACACCCATGTGGCACACAGCGCTAATAGCGCAAATGCAAGCCCTAAATGAAGCCGAGTGCCATCAAAGATCACCGGCAGTAAAGTGCTATCGCCAAATAAGGCGCTTTCAGGAAAGTTATAACCGTATGGGTCTTTTAATGGACCGTGTACTGACCACAGCAACACATTAACGGCAATGTAATTGAGCATAATGGTGACTAAAATTTCGTTGGTGTTTAAACGTAATTTCATAAAGGCAGCTAAGCCTGCCCACAGCATGCCACCGGCAATACCTGCAAGTAATGTAAGCCCTAATGCAAAGGAACTTGTAGAGTCAACAAAGTTAACAGCTACGGCACTGGCGCATACGCCGCCAATCAGTAGCTGCCCTTCAGCACCTATATTCCACACCGACGCCCTGTAACACAGCGCTAAACCATAGGCACATAATAAAATTGGAATGGTCATTACTAATAGCTCGGTAACGCCGTACCAGTCAGAAATAGGCGCTACGAGCAAGGTATATAAGGCATTAAGCGGGTCGTGCCCTAATAAGGCAAACACCACATAACCTGTTATTAAAGTGAGTAAAATGGCTAAAACAGGAGAAAGATAACTCCATGTTTTTGAGCGCTCTACGCGGGGTTCAAGCTTTATCATGCCGGCGCTCCTTGCGATGTTATTTTTGCTATGTTGCTTTTAGTGTCGTGATTAAAATCGCCCGCCATCCACTGCCCTAATTGCACAAGTGGTACACAGTCGGTATTTAAAATAGGCGAGAGTTTGCCATCGCAAATTGCACCAATTCGGTCACAAATTTTATAGAGCTCGTCTAAATCTTCTGAAATAACCAGTACTGCACAGCCTTCGTCGCGCAGCGTTAAAATTGCCTCGTGAATGGCAACTTGCGCGCCAATATCTACACCCCATGTTGGGTGTGACATAACCAGCAATTGTGGGTTTTGCTCAACCTCTCGGCCAATAATAAACTTTTGCAAATTACCGCCCGAAAGGCTTGCTGCGTGAGTACGGTTGCTGGGGGTTTTTACGTTGTATTTTTTAATGATTTTGTCGGCGAGTTGGCTAATTTTTTGTTTTACTAAAAAGCCTTTTTTAACTAAACCACTATCAAAACTGGTAAGGAGTGCATTGTGCGCTAAATCCATATCAGGGACTGCGCCGCGCCCTAGCCTGTCCTCGGGTACGCATGCAAGCCCGAGCCTGCGCCTTTTTAGAGGGCATAACGCATCAACAGCTGTATTTTTAAATTTTATTGCGTTGCTATTTTTTTGCGGCTCCTCTCCCGAAAGCGCTTTTAATAGCTCCTCTTGCCCATTACCGGCAACCCCTGCAATACCGACTATTTCGCCTTGTTTTACGGCAAAGTTCACGTTTTTAAGCGCAATATCAAATAACGCCTGCGCACTGGTTGATAAGTTATCGACTGTTAAAAAATCACCAGTGCCAGTCGCTCTGCGCGTTTGGTTACTTATTGGTGTGCTATCGCCTACCATTAAGCGAGCTATTGATTCGCTGGTTTCGTTTTTAGGAATGCAATGCCCGCTTACCTTGCCAGCGCGCAAAATAGTGGCGCTGTCGCAAAGCGCAATAACTTCATGCAACTTATGGCTAATAAACAACACCGAGCAGCCTTCTTTTTTAAGCGAATGCAGGGTTTTAAACAGTGCATCTACTTCTTGCGGAGTGAGTACCGAGGTGGGTTCATCTAAAATAAGCAGTTGAATATCTAATAATAAACACCTGACTATTTCTACTCGTTGGCGCTCGCCCGTTGAAAGCGTAGACACCAACCTATGCGGGTCCAGCGGCATGCCGTACCTAGCCGATGTTTTACTAATTCTGCTGGCAAGTGTGCTGCTATGCCCTGCTAAATCGCCCAGCGCTAACGCGATATTTTGCGCAACTGTTAGGGTTTCAAATAACGAAAAATGCTGAAACACCATACCTATGCCTAATTCGCGGGCATCGGCGGGTTCTTTTATGTCCATTTTGCGGCCATTAAAAAACATGTCCCCTTGGTCAGGTTTAACTACACCGTAAAGCATTTTCATTAACGTGCTTTTACCTGCGCCGTTTTCACCAAGCAGGGCATGTACCTCACCATGTTTTATTTTTATTGTTACGCCGTCGTTGGCTATACATCCGGGGTACTGCTTTGTCATTCCCTGCATAGTAAGGCGATATTTATTGTCCATTATTTAAACCTTTCTTTGTGCTTGTTGGTTAAATAAGCTAGCCTAGAAACTTAGCTGACCAAGCGGTCAACAATGGCATGGTATCTGCAATTAACTTACCAAGATGAAAAAGTTTTTTTCTTAGCAGTACCAAAACAACAAGAAAAAATATACGCCAAGCCTTTACATATCAGGGCTTTATAAAAGTTAAGGGGGTCTGTGTGATTACGTTTTTATTAAATGACACGCCAATAGAAGTAGAAGAATGCGCGCCGAATCTCACCATTTTGGACTGGCTTCGCACCAAAAAAGGGAAAATGGGCACCAAAGAAGGGTGTGCAACAGGCGATTGTGGCGCATGCACAATTTTAGTTGGCGAAGAAAAACTAAATTCAAACGGTGAGCCAGTTTGGCACTATAAAACCATGAATAGTTGCCTGCTTTTATTAGGTAATGCACACGCAAAACACATAGTAACCGTAGAGGCTGTAACAACTGGGCTTTACCCTACACTTAACGATTTACACCCAGTGCAACGCGCATTGGTTGAGTGCCATGGTTCGCAATGTGGTTTTTGTACCCCTGGCATAATAATGAGCATGTTGGCGCTTTATATTAATAACCCGAGTTACCCAGGTAAAAAAGCCGCTATTCATGCGCTAGGGGGAAATTTATGTCGTTGTACGGGTTACAGCCCTGTTTTACTTGCAGTTGAAAAAGCTTATAGCTACGAGCGTAAAAATGAGCCTTACTCTGCCATGGCGGCACAATTTAAGGCATCACTAAATATAGGTGATGACATTCCTTGTTTAAAAAATGGCGCTCGTACGTTTTATTTACCGCAAAGTGCAGCGCAACTTGTTGAGCTTAAAGCGCGTTACCCACAGGCACACCTGGTTGCTGGTGGCACCGACTTTGCCATTGAGCTTAGCCAAAACATGCTATTGCCCGATATTATTATATCGCTTAGCCAAACCAGTGAGCTGTGCACTTTAACCGATAACAGCGGTGAGCTACATATTGGTGCAGCACTCCCTTACAGCCAATTTGTTGAAGCGTTTTACACTTACTACCCTGAGTCTAAAGAGCTGTTTGAACGCCTTGGCTCTAACCAAGTACGTAACAGTGGCACCTTAGGTGGCAGCATAGGAAACGCCTCTCCTATTGGCGATCCTGCCCCTTTACTCATTGCACTTAATGCCACTTTAGATTTATTAAGCACTGCAGGCACACGCACAATAAACGTGGCTGACTACTTTGTTGATTACAAAAAAACAGTCATTAAAAGCGATGAAGTCATTAGCAAAATTACCGTACCTAAACGCCCAGACTCGTTAAAGCTTGCCTGTCATAAAATTTCAAAACGCTTTGAAGATGATATATCTACTGTGTGTTTAGTGCTGGCTATAGAGCAAACGCAAGGCGTAATTAGCAATGCCCGCTGCGCCATGGGCGGTATGGCTGCCATACCAAAACGCGCCGCACACATAGAGCAAAAGCTTAATACTCAGTCCTTGCAAGTAAGCACGTTTATAGATGCCGCTAGTGCTATAAATGATGACTTTGCTCCCATGAGCGATGTACGTAGCAGCGCACATTACCGCACTACGGTAAGCAAAAACTTGCTACAGCGTATTGGTATTGAGTTTTGCGGTGCACAGCCAAGCAGTAAAAATAATAACAACATTGCCATTACGAGGATTTCACATGCGTCACTTTGAAATGGATAAACTAAAAGCCCAAGGCGGAAGTGTTGGCCAATCTAAGTATCACGAAAGCGCAATAAAACAAGTATGTGGCAATGCAAACTACGCCGACGATAACCCTGAGCCCCATGGCTGCTTGCACGCCTACCCAGTGCTTGCGCCTATTACCAGCGGCTTTATTAAATCAATTGATACAAGTAAAGCGCTTGAAGTGGAAGGCGTTATGCGTATTTTATCGGCCGATGATGTACCCGGTAAGCTTGATATTGGCCCAGTATTCCCTGGGGATGTGCTATTAACCAATCACGAAATTCAATACCACGGACAACCTGTGCTGGTAGTGGTTGCCAAAAGCTACGCCATTGCGCGCCGCGCTGCTCGCTTAGTGGTTATAGAATGCGAGCAAACCACCCCCATACTTGATATTAAAGAAGCGATTAAAAAAGAGCACTGGGTAAGGCCGCCGCATTCACTTAACCGCGGTAATAGCGAGCAAGCCATTAATAATGCAGCCCACCAACTTAAAGGTGAAATACACATAGGCGGGCAAGAACACTTTTACCTTGAGGGGCAAATAGCACTTGCTCAGCCCGACAACGATGGCGGTATTCATGTTCAGTGTTCTACACAGCACCCAACAGAGGTGCAGCACTTAGTTGCTAAAATTTTAAAAAAGCCATTTAGCTTTGTAAACGTAGAAACCCGCCGCATGGGCGGAGCCTTTGGCGGTAAAGAAACCCAAGGCGCGCCGTGGGCTTGCCTTGCAGCACTTGCAGTTTACTACCTTGGCTGCGCCGTTAAAATGCGCCTAGCCCGCAGCGACGACTTTAAACTTACCGGTAAGCGCCACCCATTTTATAATCAATACCATGTAGGGTTTGACGAAAAGGGCCTGATTGAAGGCGCTGATGTAACTGTAAATGGGTTTTGTGGTTATTCGCCTGATTTATCTGATGCTATTGTCGACCGTGCAATGTTTCATGCTGATAACGCTTATTACTACCCAGCTGCCACCATTAAAGGGAATCGCTGTAAAGTAAACACCGTAAGCCACACTGCATTTAGAGGATTTGGTGGCCCGCAAGGCATGATCATGGGCGAGCTAATAATGGACGACATAGCCGCTAAATTAGGTAAAGACCCGCTTGAGATCCGAAAACTTAATTTATACAAAAAAGGCCGCGACACCACGCCGTATCATCAAACAGTAGAGCAGCATATTTTAAAAGATATGATAAGCCAGCTTGAGGAGTCGGGTGATTACTGGGCGCGAAAAAAGGCAATTAAAACCTTTAACGCATCATCGCCTATAATCAAAAAAGGCCTTGCGATGACGCCGGTTAAATACGGTATATCGTTTACCGTACAGCACTTAAACCAGGCGGGTGCACTCGTACATGTATATAGTGATGGATCAATTCATTTAAACCATGGCGGCACCGAAATGGGCCAAGGGCTTAATACAAAAATAGCGCAAATAGTAGCCCATGGCTTTGGCGTTGATTTTGACGCAGTAAGCATAAGCGCTACTCGTACCGACAAAGTACCAAACACCTCGCCAACCGCCGCATCAAGCGGGACTGACCTAAACGGCATGGCAGCGCTAAACGCGGTAAATACCATAAAAGAGCGTTTAATAGACTTTATAAGTGAGCACTTTGAAGTAGACAGCCAAAGTATTGTATTTAAAGATAACCTCATTACCTTTAGCAAAGGCGAAATTAGCTTTAGCGAACTTGCAAACCTTGCTTATATGAATCGTATATCGCTTTCATCAACCGGTTATTACGCAACGCCTAAAATTCATTACGATAGAGCGAAAGGCGAAGGCCGGCCATTTTTTTACTACGCACACGGCGTAGCACTGAGTGAAGTAGAAGTAGATACGCTGACAGGCGAAAACACCGTAACCCGCGTTGATATACTGCACGATGTGGGCAGCTCAATTAACCCTGCACTTGATATAGGCCAAATTGAAGGGGCTTTTGTACAAGGTATGGGCTGGCTTACCACCGAAGACTTACAATGGAATGATAAAGGCCAGCTTGCAAGCTTTGGCCCTGCTAACTATAAAATTCCTGCAATTGGCGATACCCCTGCCGAATTTAATGTAAATTTATATAACTCGGCCAACCCAGAAACCACGGTATTTAGATCAAAAGCGGTTGGCGAGCCGCCGTTTATGTTGGCCTTTAGTGTGTGGAGTGCTATTCGTAATGCTATAAGCAGTGTGGCTGATTACAAATACACCGCCCCACTTGATACACCCGCCACACCTGAGCGTGTATTAAATGCAATTGAGCAAACCGCTAGCTGGTTTAAGGAGCAGCAACATGGCTAATTTAAATGAGTCGTTCCAGGGTTTTCATACGCAAAATTGGGCACAAGCTATAAACGAGCACGAACAAAGCGGCACTAATTATGTTATTGCCACTGTGCTTGGCACCAATGGCTCAACCCCACGTGGCACAGGCTCTAAAATGGTAATAAGCGGCGAGCACATTTACGACACCCTTGGCGGTGGTCACCTTGAATACGCAGTAATAGAAAAAGCCCGCGAGCTACTTGCCAAAGGCGAGGCCGCCCAAGTGATAGAGCAATTTAACCTAGGCGCAAATTTAGGCCAATGTTGCGGGGGAGCTGCCACCGTTATGCTTGAGTGCATGCAATGCGAACGCTTTACCCTCGACATATACGGCGCAGGCCATGTAGCACAGGCGCTTATTGGTATATTGGCGCAATTACCGATGCGTATACGCTGGATAGATAGCCGCGCCGATGTATTCCCGCAAGTTATTCCTAATAACGTAATAAAAGTGGTTGATGAAGAGCCAACAGAGCAAGTAAAACGTGCGCCAAAGGCTAATAATTACTTAATATTAACCCATAACCACCAGCTCGACTTTGCACTTACACAAGCCATTATTAAACGCGCTGATGCTAATTGGCTTGGTGTAATTGGCTCAGATACTAAAGCAAAACGCTTTAAACAGCGCTTAGCCCATCGCGATTTTACCACCGAGCAAATAAAGCAAATGACCTGCCCTGTAGGGCTTGAAAATGTAACGGGCAAGCTCCCTATGGAAGTAGCAATATCAATTAGCGGGCAGTTAATTGGCCTTTATCAGGCTATGCAAACCCATGCGCCCAAACGCCAAGGCCTGCAATGGCGTGCACTTAAAAATGCCTTAATTAGCACCACGCACGAGGAAGAAAACGCATGAGTAGCTTAAAAATTAACGACCTAAATGCAGCGCAAGCGCATCAAGCATTAGAGCATTGTTGCGCCGCCCCTAACTGGGTAAGCGGTATGCTAAATATCATGCCATTTGAAAATAAAGAGCACTTATTTAACAGCGCGCAAAGCGTATGGTATAGCCTAGGGGAGAGCGATTATTTAGCCGCTTTTGAAGGCCACCCGCAAATAGGCGATTTATCAACATTAAGTAAAAAGTACGCCGCTACAGCACAAAAAGCGGGGCACGAACAATCAGGCATGAGTAAAGCAAACGAGCAAACCCTAAAAAAAATGATTGCGCTAAATAAAGAATACCTCAGTAAATTTGGCTTTATATTTATTGTGTGTGCCAGTGGTAAAAGTGCTGAGCAAATGCTTGAACTTATTGAGCAGCGCATACACAACACCCGCAGCACAGAGCTTAATATAGCCGCGGGCGAACAAGCCAAAATAACAAAAATAAGATTGGAGTCATTGCTATGAATAAAAGCCCTATCACTACCCATATTCTCGATACCAGCACAGGTAAACCGGCTGAAAATGTAGCTGTACAATTGTTTTTACTCACTAATAACGAGTGGCAATTAATTGCTCAAGGTAAAACAAATAGCGACGGGCGAATTACCGACTGGCTCAACACAGACGTAGAATTTGCAACCTATAAACTGGTTTTTGACTTAGATAGCTATTATGAAAACCAAGAAACACCTGCGTTTTACCCTGAGGCGCAAATCACCTTTAGATTACAAGATAAAAAACACCATCATATTCCGTTATTGCTTAGCCCATTTGGCTACTCAACGTACAGAGGCAGCTAATTATGAGCACCCACAACAATAATAAAATAACCGTAATGTGTGCCAACATACTCGATTTTGTTGACGACCCCGCCATCGCAGGCGAAAACGCCCATCGCTATTTTGAAAAAGGCGCGTTAGTTATTCAAAGCGGCAAAGTGGTTAACCTTGGTTACGAGCAAGACATACTGTCAAGCATTGATAAGTCAGCCACTATTATTCGCCACGATGGTAAATTAGTAATGCCCGGCATGATAGACACGCACATACATTTGCCGCAAACCGAAATGGTCGGCGCTTATGGCGAGCAGCTTTTAAGCTGGCTTACCGAATACGCCTTCCCCACTGAAAAAAAGTTTACCTGTGAGCATTATTCAAAAGACATATCTAACCGCTTTTTAGACGAGCTACTTAGAAACGGCACCACTACCGCATTGGTATTTGGCACTGTGCACCCGCAATCGGTAGATGCGTTTTTTAACGAATCTCAAAAACGTAATTTACGTATGATTGCCGGTAAGGTAATGATGGACAGAAACTGCCCAGATGATTTATCAGATTGTGCGCAAACCAGTTACGATCAATCAAAAGCACTGATAGAAAAATGGCACAATGTTGATAGGTTAAGCTATGCAGTAACACCACGTTTTGCGCCCACATCAACCCCAGAGCAACTACAAAAATGTACTCAATTATTAGAAGAATACCCCGACACCTACCTACATACGCACTTATCTGAAAACAAAGACGAGTGCGAATGGGTAAAAGGGTTATTTCCTGAAGCCGAAGATTACCTTGGCGTGTACGAGCAAGCTAAAATGGTGCGTAAACGCTCGGTATTTGCCCATAGTATTCATTTATCTGAGCGTGAGCTGTGCTGCCTTGCCGATAACAACGCGGCTATATCGCACTGCCCTACCTCTAACTTATTTTTAGGCTCGGGCCTTTTAAATTTAAAGAGATGTGAAGAGCATGGAATAAATGTGGGTATGGGTACCGATGTTGGCGCAGGAACAAGTTTTTCTATGCTACAAACGGGTAACGAAGCGTACAAAATTCAGCAGTTACAAGGTCAAAAGTTCTCAGCATTTAAAGGTTTTTATTTAGCCACCCTAGGCGGCGCACGTGCCCTTGATTTAGAGGGCACCATAGGTAACTTTAATGTAGGCTGCGAGGCCGACTTTATTGTAATGGATTACGCGGCCACCTCGTTTTTAAAATTCAGAATTGGCCATGCCAAAACCCTTCACGAACAGCTTTTTGCCATGATGATGCTAGGCGACGACCGCTGTATTGAACAAACCTACATTATGGGTAAAAGCGTGTATAAACGCGACGAACAAACCCAGTTTGCAGCCACACCCACACCCGATTTAGAAGAGGCATAACCCGATGGAAAACTATTTATTTGAGCTTGCTCATTTGGTGTTTAGATACTTTCACGTGGTAGCAGGTATAGCGTGGATAGGCGCCTCATTTTATTTTGTGTGGCTTGATAATAACTTACAAACACCGCCACAATGGAAACAAGATAAAGGCATAAAAGGCGATTTATGGGCTATTCATGGCGGCGGCTTTTACGAAGTGGCTAAGTATCAAAATGGCCCAGAACAAATGCCCTCTACCCTACATTGGTTTAAGTGGGAGGCCTACACAACCTGGATCAGCGGCGCGCTGTTATTTACGCTGTTATATTATGTGGGTGCAGATGTGTATTTACTTGATGCCAGTAAAAGTGAGCTCAGTAAGTTTGCGGCTATTGGTGCATCACTTGGTTTTATAGGCTTAGGCTATGGTGTTTATCGGTTATTGTGTAAAAGCCCGCTTGTTGAAAACGGCAAGGCATTTATTGCCCTAGGTGTAGGCTTTTTAGCGTTATGGACGTATGGGGTTGATCAGCTATTTAGTGACCGCGCAGTGTATATTCATGTTGGTGCATTAATTGGTACCTGTATGGCCGGTAATGTATATCACATTATAATGCCTGCACAGCGCTACATGGTAAGCGAAGTAGAAGCTGGGCGCATTCCTGATTCAGCGCCGGGCTTAAAAGCAAAGCAATGCTCAGTACATAATAACTACGCCACCCTACCCGTTATTTTTATTATGCTAAGTAACCATTTTTCGTATACCTATAGCCATAAGTTTGGTTGGTTAGTGCTTATCGGCTTTTTTATTATTGGTATGTGGATACGCCACTTTTTTAATTTAAAGCACCAAGGTGTTAATAAGCCTTCAGTACTAATAAGCGGTATTGCCGCGTTTTTTGCGTTAATGCTAGCCATAGCACCGTGGCCAAGTAGTTCTGTAAACGCGAATAATGAGCTACAAGCAAGCATAAGTGATGCGCAAGCATGGGATATTATTAATAAACACTGTACACAGTGCCACAGTGAAACCCCTACATCGAAGCTTTTTCAAACCGCGCCGCTCGGCTTTAAGCTCGACTCACTTGCTGATGTAAAAAAAGCCAGTGCACTTATTCATACTCGCGCCGTTATTACCAAAGATATGCCATTGGCTAACATGACAAAAATGACTGATGCAGAGCGTGAAATGCTTGGCACTTGGCTTAGTGCAGTAAAAAAGGAGCAGTAACATGAGCGAGCAATTTAAACATTACCCGCGCGATTTAATTGGTTATGGTGCACACACTCCGCATGCCAACTGGCCTAATAAAGCCCGTATAGCCGTGCAAGTAGTATTAAATTACGAAGAAGGCGGTGAAAACTGTGTACTGCATGGTGATGCAGGAGCCGAAACGTTTTTATCTGAAATAGTCAGCGCTCCCCATGTAGAAGACCGCCACATAAGCATGGAGTCTATTTACGAATATGGCTCGCGCGCAGGCGTGTGGCGCTTACTTAAACTCTTTAAAAAATACGATATACCGGTCACCATTTTTGCTGTGGCAATGGCCCTTGAGCGCCACCCCGATGTAGCTAAAGCCTTTGTTGAAGCTGGGCACGAAATTGCAAGCCACGGCCTGCGCTGGATTAATTATCAACATATAGATAAACAAACCGAGCGCGAGCACATGCAAAAAGCCATTGAAATCATTCAAACGCTTACCGGTAAAAAGCCCACAGGCTGGTACACCGGGCGCACAAGCCCTAACACAGCAGCCCTTGTGGTAGAAAATGGCTCGTTTTTATATGATGCCGACGATTACAGCGACGACTTACCCTTTTACAGTATTAAAGAAGGTAAGCCACAGCTAATAGTGCCCTACACGCTTGATGTAAACGACATGCGCTTTGCCGCTGTGCAAGGCTTTAATGCCGGCGATCAGTTTTATAATTATTTAAAAGATGCCTTTGATACGCTTTATGAAGAAGGCGACCCACAAGGTGAAAACGCCCCTAAAATGATGTCGATAGGGCTGCATTGTCGCTTAATTGGCCGCCCAGGGCGCATTAAAGCCCTTGCACGGTTTTTAGAATATGCTAAATCGCATCAGCAAGTTTGGTTTGCCACGCGTGAGCAAATAGCCGAACACTGGCTTAAAACTCATCCGTATAATACCAATCCGCAATAGTACTTAATTATGCGCATTGGTATAATAAAGCCTAGATGTGAACCGTTAAAACTAAACACTAATAGCTTATTAGAGTTATCGTAAAACAAAAAAAGCCCAGCAGTGCTGGGCTTAAGGTCACTTTAGGAGTAGTGGTTTACTTAGCCATAGGTAATAAAACCGATATGTAACGCTGAGCCCAATTTGCTAATTCAACACGGTTACGAGAATTGGTTTTTTTAAAGGCACTGTACAAATGCGTTTTAACGGTGTGGTCACTTATATTAAGTTTATCGGCAATGGCGTTATTGCTCGCCCCTTGAGCAATTAAGTGAATAACCGATTTTTCACGTTTAGTAAGGTGCGCGTAATCCCCTTTTTTGAGGGTAATGTCTTCTTGTAGGCTATTAAACGAAGAGGCAACCGAGAGAATATCTGAAAACGCTTTTGATATAACCTTTCGCGTAAACCATAACTCGCCTGAGGTTATTCTAACTAGCCCTTTAAAAATAGTTTCTGGTGCATCTGATTTATAAAACACACCATTAAAATGATTTAACAGTAGGTTTTTTTCGCACACGGCATTGGGCTCTACATTAAATAAGACAACTTTATGCTTTTTAGCGAGGCAAATTAAGTCGGCAGGCAGCAAATCTAACCAGTTATTTTTAGCGCCATCAATTAAAAATAAATCAAACTTGTCCCTTTTCTCGTTTTTAGGGATCACGTCGTCCATTTTAATATCGCCAAAAATGGCTTGCATGGTTTTTAATACAGTTGTGTAGCTTTCACAGTGAAAAGAAGATTGAAACGTGGTTTTTACAAAAACGGCGTGTGGTTGTAGCATAGATTTCTTCCTTGAAATGTTTACACCACACTACCGAATTTATTAATCACTTACAATGCACCTGGGCATTATTTATACACGGCATAAAACAATCACCAATAATATTTAGTTAATAGTTACAATAACTTAATGAAAATTAGTGAATTATTTTCATATAAAACACTGCTCTGATCAGTCTTCACATAACGTATAAAAGCGGTAGGTAACCCCGTTAGTCCAGCCAAAACCTTGCTGTACTACGTATTCTCCGCCCCCTGCTTTTAATTGAGGCACGCACACATTGTATTTTTCTAGTAGGCACTGATTAACAGAAAAGTCGTTTTCTACCATTGTTAGCCAGTTTTGCATTATACGTTTACTAAGATCACTAAAACCGTAATTATTAAGCCCTTTAACAGCAAACCACTGCAGCGGAGCCCACCCATTAGGGCTATCCCATTGCTGTGATGTAGAGGTAACGGTAGTAACTATGCCGCCGGCCTTTAAAAAGTCGCGGCTTAGTCGCTCGGCAATATGTTGAGCTTGTTGTTCAGACGCTAAGTTAAAAAATAATGCAGTACTTGCGGCAGCGCTTAACACCTTAGATTGACTCGCTTTGTGATGATTATAATCAACAAAAAAGTGTTGTTGCTCACTCCACATGTATTTATTAATCAGTGTGCGGCGAGCTGCTGCGTAGTCGCTAAATAAATCGGCTTGTTGGCTATTACCTAGCAGCTTATTAAACTTACTAAGCTGTTTTTCTAGGTTATAAAGCAAACAATTAAGATCAATGGGTAATATATCGGTCGTTTGTATAGAGCTAAGTGAATTAGGCTCAGCTAGCCAGCGAGAACTAAAGTCCCAGCCAGATTCACACGCTGCACGTATATGTCGATAAAAGTCGGGCTTTTTATGCTCAGCTAAGCCCTCTGCGAGTGCCAGATCTTCTCTCAGGGATTCTGCCCTAGGGGCTGCTTCATCGTCCCAATAACGATTTAACTTGCCACCGCATGGCATTTTTACAACTCGCCTTAGTGCCGTTTTCTCGTTAGTAAGCTCTTCTGCGCCTTGCATCCAAAACGCATACTCTTTTTCAAGCGCATCAACACATTTTTCAAGCCATGCTACATTATTGGTTTTGCTGTGTTCGTGCTGCCATAGTAATTCAACCATAAGCGCTAAAATAGGTGGCTGTGAACGCGATAAGTAGTAACTGCGGTTGCCATTTGGAATACACCCATAATCGTTTATAAGGTCGATAAAGTTTTGCAGCATATCTTCAACAATCTCGGGTTTATTAGCATCAATTAAGCCGAGCGCTGTAAAGTAGCTATCCCAGTAGTATATTTCCTGAAAACGCCCACCAGGCACAATGTAGCTATGCTTTAATGCTAATAAAGAATCGGCTTTAGGTTTATCAGCCGCCCGTCTCAAACCATGCCACAAAGAGTTAATGTAGTGTTTAACACTTGCGGTATCTGGCTCACTTTGCATACGTAGTAAGGGGGTCGTAATAAAGTGAGCATTTACAAACTCTTTTAATTGGGCTTGATTAAGTGGTGCTACTTGCTCGTAGTGTTTACACGCACTTTGCCAGCTGGTTCGTGCAGTTGCATCTGCAAATGTTTTACAGTCATCAAAAATATGTTGGGTCTGTACATCTTTAAATAACTGGCTCTCAAAAAAATTCATAACAATCCTAAATCAATTATATGCTGGCAGCGTGCTGAGAAATGGCGCGGGTGCGCTGTTTAAAAATAATCACGCTTATAAAAATTAAGCTAATGGGAATTAACGACAGGTAAAATGCGTGCTGACCACTAAAATGCTCAAATACGTAGCCTGTGATCATTGAACCAGTTGTGCCTCCAAGTGCTGAAAATACAACGATTAACCCTGTCATGGCAGCATGTTGGTGCTTTTCTAATGCGCTGAGCATTACCGAATTTAACACTGGATAAATTGGCGCCATAAAAAAACCAATGAGGGGCAAAACAAATGCAGCCAGTGGTGCATCAAATAGGCTAGTGATTGCTGTATTAGGCAGGTTTTCAGTTAGGGGTAACGTTATAATAATAAGTAATGCCATGGCGACTAAGCATCCGCACAGTACAAAAAACCAATTAATATGTTTCAGTACCTGCCCCGCAACTAAGCGACCAAACGCTAACGCCGCAGCAAAAATACTCGCTAACTGAATACTTATAGCCACAGGCAGTTGTAAAACTTGGTTATTAAAGGTTGGCAGCCAAGTACCTACACCTTGTTCAATAAGGACATATAAAAATGCACTTATAATAAAAATAAGCACCAAGGGCTGATACGTTAATTTAAGCATGGCTATAAAGTCACTCAAACTAGAGTCAGTTTTATTTTTATCGATTGCCGGCGCAATCGGTGCAATAACAACACTTAGTAATACAATTAAAGTAAGCGCAGCTAACGCGTAATAAACATTGAGCCACGCATTGCTTTGGCTTGGGTCTATAAAGGCGGTAAAAATCCAATAACCACTTAATACACCCACCATAAAAATGCCTTCGATGGTGTTTAAAAGTGACGAGTGACTATTCGCATCTTCGGTTACTTGGCCAATAATCGAATAAACAGAAACTTTGACTACCGCAAAGCCACAGCCTATCACTGCAAATAGCACTTTAAACATATAAAATTCGCTGATCAGTGCGGTGCTTAAGCACGCTAATGCAACGACCGCTAAAGCCCCTAACATTGCGAGCTTATACCCTAATCTAGGAATGAACGAGGCAACAACAAAAGACATTATCGCAATTGATAAGTCTTTAAACCCTTCCAAAACAGACGCCTCAGTTTTGCTAACGCCCAGTGTATTTATTGCCTGCAAAATGACTGTTCCTACGCTATTTAATAATATTGCGAAAATAAAATAGCTTGCAGCAATTGCTAGTGTGATTTTTGTTTTACTCATAGCTTGCCTTACTTATAACGCAGTGCGCCATAATGATTAAAGCTAACACCTTTGGGTAATTAGCGTGTGTGTTTGTGTCAGTGAATGTTGAGTTTAGTGTAGAATAAAAATCAATGCAATCGTTTGCATTTTAAGTTTTAAAATTTGTATCTACCATTCATAAATCAGCGTTTACTCGATTGGCGAGTTATTAATTCTATATCAATAACTTGAGATTCAACTTTTTGACCCATAAATTGTTGCATAAGCTTTTTAACTAAAAGTTCAGCCGCTAATTGAGTATTTTGTTTAATTGTTGAAAGCGACGGATGGCTAATATCTGCCATTGCTATATCGTCAAAGCCCACCAATGCAACATCGTTAGGGATACTGACATAGCGCTCTTTTAACGCCTTCATTGCACCTAAGGCAACCATGTCGCTACAAGCCATTATTGCATCAAAGTAGAGCCCTTTTTCGCGTAATAGACTATTAATTTCTTGATACGCCGAACTACTCGTAATATCAATAGAAACAACGTGCTGCTCTAGTTTATGCGTAGATAGCGCAGCCACATAACCGCGGTGTCTTTCGCTAATTTCACCGTGCTCTGGGTCGCCTAAAAATAAAATATTTTTTGCACCGTGTTCGATTAAGTGCGCAGTGGCTTGCATTCCACCTAGGTAGTTATCACTGCCTACAATAGGGTAGTTACTGGGTGTTTTAGGGTCTCCCCACACCACCAAAGGGATCCCCGCTTTAGCAGCCGCCTCTATATTGCGCTGATCTTTACCCTGCCCAACCACAATAATGCCATCGGCCCTTCGACCATTAATAAAGTAATTAGCCCAATCGTGCTGTGCCATTATTGAATTAGACAATAAAAGCTCTAGCCCTTGTTGATTAAGTGCAAGATTAATTTCGCTAACCACTTTAAGTAAAAATGGATCGCTAATCGATTGTTCGGTTTGTTCATCTAAGTTAATGATAACAGCAACAACATTTGTTTTTTGCGTTCGCAAGCGGCTTGCAGCGGTGTTTAAACTAAAATTATGCTCTTTAGCGAGTTGTTTTAATTTATCGCGTGTTTCTTGTTTTATTAACGGGTTGTCATTTAAAGCACGCGAAACCGTAGAGGTAGACACCCCTGCCAGCTTTGCTAAATCAGCTAATTTTATTTTTTTGTTATCCATGAAAACCCTGAGCCGCGTTGTATTAACTAATGTTTAATGTAACTAGCTGACAATATAGCATTATTAATTTTTTCTGGCTTGCCTCACAGGCTAAAAAAGCCATACCTAGGCTTTTACGCTCAATATTTCTACAAATATAATTCATAAATAATTTACAAATAAATATTGCAAACGTTTGCATTAATCTTTAAGGTTTCATCATATACAGCCTGTTTACATAAAAAATTTGTATACAGCGCAGTAAAAAACACACTGTTTAACACACTAAAAACGGGATCACACATGACATTCAATAAAGCAAAAAGTACATTAGCGTGCGCTATAACTTTAGCCTTGAGCTCACACGCCACCTTTGCACAAGAGCAAGCACAAGAAACCAAGGTAGAGCGAATTGTTGTTTCGGGCACACCTACCGGGGTCGGCATCAGAAAAATTGATGCAGGCTACGCTGTTACAAATATTGATAGCCAGCAAATTATTAAACTTTCACCTAAAAGCACTGCCGATCTGTTTAAAGCCGTACCTGGGGTTTGGGTAGAAAGCTCAGGGGGTGAATCTGGTGCCAATGTATTTGTACGTGGTTTTCCTGGCGGCGGTGACGCCCCATTTTTAACCTTAAGTATTGAAGGGTCACCCGTTTACCCAGCCCCTACATTATCGTTTTTAGAAAACTCTTCACTTTTTAGAATTGATGAAACGATTGAGACCATGGAGGCTTTACGCGGTGGGCCAAACCCTGTTTTATCAAACGGCCAACCGGGTTTAACAACTAACTTTAGGCTAAAGCGCGGTGGTGAAGACACCGAAGGCTTATTTAAATACACAACATCTGATTACGACCTACAACGAGTAGATGCTGTTATTAGTGGTGAAATTACTGACGATTTATACTTTATGGTTGGCGGCTATGTAAAAAGCTCTCCGGGTATTCGTGATGCAGGTTTTACCTCTGAGAAAGGCAGCCAATTTACCATTAATATCACTAAAGATTTAGATAACGGCGAGCTTAACTTTTATACCCGTCAAACAGATGACCATGGTGCATGGTACTTACCTACCCCACTTAATATTGAAGGGATTGACGCAGAATATACCCAACTTGGCACGTTAAACCGCCAAGCAACCATTTTTACCGGCCCCGATGCACAAGCACACGATATTGACTTAGGGGATGGCCGAGGCTGGGACGGCCATGTAACAGGCGGTAGCATTAAACTAGAGCTTGATAATGGTTGGCAATTTTCTGACCGCTTTAATATAACTAAAGGGGATGCCAATACATACGGGTTGGTGCCAAGTGGCTCAGCAACCACGGTTGGTGCAGTTGCCGATAATGGGCAAACCGCATTTGGTGCAGTAACCAATACTGAGTACGCAAGCGACACCCCAATACAACAACTTGGCCGCTGGGTTGTTTTAAAAGAAATTAGCTCATTTACAAACGATTTAGCGTTTTCAAAGCAATTTGATAATTTATCAGCCACGTTTGGTTACTACACAGCTAGTACATCGGCAAACGATTGGTGGAGTTTAGGTAATACGGCTTACCACGTACTAGAAGCCGGCGGCGAGTCGCTAACTGGCATTGAGTGTAATCAAAGCACTGATGGCTGCGATTTTAACTACGATATTAGCTCAACAGGTGATGCGCGCACCAATGCGTTTTATGTAACAGCTCAATACAAATTTGCCGACGACTTTACATTAGATGCAGGCGTGCGCCACGAAAGTCATGAAGTAGAATACAGTGTTGATGAAGACCTTGATGGAATTATTACCAAAACAGTTAACTATGATGAAAGTAAAACATCGTGGACAACGGGGATTAACTATTCAATAAACGATGACATGGGTGTATTTGCACGCGTAAACCGTGGTTATAAAATGCCTTACTTTGACGACTTTAGAGATAACTTTAGCGCTTATGAAGGCGGCGAAAAGCTAATTAAAGAAGTAACCCAAGGCGAATTTGGCTACAAGCTAATTTCTGACTCTACAGACTTTTACGCTACCTTGTTTGTTAACGAAGTAAAGGGCGATACATTTGTACGCCGCCCAGGTGTACCTGCAGAAATTTTAACAAACGAAGCGTACGGTGTTGAGCTTGATTATAACTTTAATCATCAGTCGGGTTTTTCGGTTAATTTAAATACCACACTACAAGAAACCGAAATAACGCAAAGCCCAACCAATGAAGGAAATGAATCTCAGCGCCAGCCAAAGTGGCAAGTGCGTATCACACCTAGCTACGACTTTGAACTACAAGGTATGTATGCCACGTTATATGGCACACTGTCGGCTGTTGATGACCGCTTTGGTAACAACGAAAACACGGTGACTCTTGATGGCTACGAAAAAGTAGACTTAGGTTTAATTTTAGAACCTATGGAAGGCATAAAACTACAACTGGCCATTGATAACTTAACGGATGAGCAAGGTATAACAGAGGGCGACCCACGTAATGCCGATGCCCCAAATGGCCGCTATATTATGCCACGCACTACGCGCTTTAGTGTAAGTTATGCGTTTTAAACACACTTAATACTAAAGGGAGCTTGGCTCCCTTTATTTTATTTTTTCGTTTAGTTTATTAAGCGCCTCTACCGAAAAGCCCCTATCGTAAAAATGTAAAATTTTACCTTTGCTATCTATTAAAACAACGCGAGTATTGTTTGGGTTTTTATTACCTGTAAATTTTTGCACAGCTTCACCATCTTCATAAATAGTGATTACCCCGCCCCAAAGCTCTTTTGGTATACCCTTGCGCATACCGCTGTCTATAAATGTACTAAACATACGCGGGGCCATACCTGCTATGGTAGGCAGTTCGTAAGTGGGTAATGTAACCCCTGTCATGTCTAAGCCAATTAACCAACGGTCTATGTCAAATTGGCTATCTTGTTTATAGCCAATGAGTAACAAGGTTTTATCGGCTTTAAAATCACTCGGTATGGTTACGCTTTTCTCATCTAGGCTTTGGCCGCTAATGGTTGGAAACTGCTTACCGGTAATTTGCTGATTTGGGTATTGAGCTGAGCACGCACTAAGCATTAACACCATAAATGCGCTGGCTATTATTTTAATCATTTTAAAACCTTACACTGTTATAAATATCATACTCATACGTGTATGAGGTAAAACACGTTTAAACCGTTTGCAATTTTAAATACGCTTTAAACTCTCGAAGTGCCATGGGTTTGGCATATTTCCAGCCTTGGCCATAATGTACGCCAGCTTGTTTTAGTATGGCTTCTTGCTCATTTGTTTCTATGCCTTCTGCTACACAGGTGTAGTTAAACTTACGTACCAACGCCATAATATTGGGGATCATTGAGGCCTTTAAGCCTTGTGTTGTTATGTCTTGTACAAAGGTGCGGTCAATTTTAAGCTGATGAAAGCTCAAGTTTTGTAGATTTTTTAAGTTAGAGTAACCCGTACCAAAATCATCTATCGATAAATTAAAGCCCGCCTTAACCAGCCTTTTAAAGTGGGCATGGGCAACTGTTGAGTCTAAGTATTCGTCTTCTGTTATTTCTAAACAAATAATAAAGCGCGAATCGGTGAGTGCCGGTATGTCTTTTAAAAGCGCAATATTGCCTGTTTCTACATCGTAGGGAAAAATATTAATAGAAATTTTAAAATTGCGCGGTAATGCCTCAACGGTGGTTAGCTCATAAAGTACTTTTTCAATCATGGCTTGGGTAAAGCGCCACGTTAAATTGGTTTTTCTGATAATAGGAATAAATTGATCAGGAAATAAAACGCCGTATTTATCTTCAAAACGGGCCAACGCCTCACAGCCAACCACTTTACCCGTTTGCAAACAAATAATGGGTTGGTAGGTCCAATAAAATGAGCCCTTTTTAAGGCCTTTGCGCACCCGCGTAATAGTTGAGCGCCTAGCCGCTAAGCTATAGTCAATTAACAGCCCACTTGATACACCCGCTAACGAAATTAAAATAAGCGAAATAATCAATAAAAATTGATTATCAGCAAAAAATTGGCTCCACGGAAGTTGTGCGGCTGCGCAGTACCCGGGGTTATTAGTACTGCATTTAATAATTGATTCATAAGGTAAAAATGAGTGATTTTTTACCTGCTCATAAACCCCTTTAGCCCCCGCTAAATGAAACGTCTCGCGCGTGTTTTTATAAAGTACTTCCCATTTGGTCGATACAATTACTTTATCGTTAAAAGCGCGCGTATCGACTATTAAATTGTAATTACCTTGCCTTACAATTATCACTTCCATTGCTCGGCCACTAAACAAAAGTAAATACAATTGTGGTTCGTACCTTACGCGCACAGGTTTATTATCGTATTTATCAATTCGAATGTAGTCGGGAGGATTATCGGTAATTGTAGCTGCCAGCTTTCCAGCACCGGTGGTGCAAACCAGCTCATTATTTGTAAAAAAGCCAATATCTATCACGTATTGTGCATCAAACAACGCGCGGCGCATTTCTATCAATGTATTGTTATTACATTGTTTAGCGTTTGCGTTATTTAGGCGGGTTAAAATTTTTCTACGTTCTGTTGCGGCAGCATCTATGTGTTGAACAATATAATTTGAATCTCGCGCTAACTGCCTACTTAGCTTTTGTGCAGCAAAGTACATCAGTGTGCTAGCACATATAATAAAAACCACGACACCGCTTAATACTGCAATTAAAGACCTACGTTGATATTGTTTCATAACACCTTTTTAAAGAAGCTGTGTGTGAGTCAGGTGCAATAATAATTGCATATCTGGGCATAAAAGCAATCAAGCTTGTAAAATAATTAAAGCAAATTACGTTTTTAATTTATTGATTTGTTTGCATTATAATTGCAAAACCAGGTGGCTGAGTATATCGCTAAGCTGCTTATGGCCTTGGCTATTTAAATGTATACCATCGCTCCCTAGGGGGGCGTTAAGGTGTGATATATCAACGTAATTAAGCGCGTGCTCGTGTGCTATACGTTTAAAGAGAGCGTTTAGGGGCAATAACTTTTGATTACAGTTTAAATAAATATGGCTTAATCCATGCTGAGGGTTAATAAATAAAGGACCAATAACAATTATGTTTGGTAAGTTAGCTGGCGAGTAAAATTGCTTAATAGAGCCAATAAAATGCGTAAGGCCGGTGGCTATATCTGCTGGGACTAAGTTAAAACGCTTTTTTAAATCGTTAGTGCCAAGTGCAATAATAAGCGTGTGTAAAGCGTGTTGCTGCAAATCGGGTTTTAAATAGCGAATACCATTAAGCTCCCCCGTAAAAGGCGGGTTATTCACAAGCGTACGGTTTGGCTGCCCCGACTCTATTACGCTAAAGCTGCTGCCTAGCTGTTGCTGTAACCGCGCCGTCCAACGGGTATTTTCATCATAGCGCTTTCCTGTTTCGGGGTTTAAGCCCCACGTATTAGAGTCGCCAAAGCAGAGTATATTTTTTGTTATTTGCGTCATTAAAATGGATTAAGCGTATAGCCTTGTTGTTGAAGTTGTGCGTGCGCGGTCATCGCAGAAAGCGACATTTTTACGCCATCAATGAGCAATTCAGGCGTTACTTTAAAGTGAGTAGCCGATTGCCCGCACACATACACCTGAGTGTTATTAGCAAGTAGCTGCTCAATTAACGCTTGGTTTTTATTATCAGCACTAAAGCGTTTTTTATATTCGCTGTTAGCTAACACATCAACGCTTGCGCTGCCGTGCACAACTAATGCAAGTTGAATGTTTTCAGGCTTTACACCATGCGCTACATGCATGTTAATAAAACGCGCTAACGAATTTATTGAATTATTTTGCTCGCCTTTTTTAGCACCATCGGCAACATCAAATGCTATTTTAAATACCGTAGAGCTATTAATTTTGTCATGCTCGGGTACATTATAATAATTACCAAACCCGTTAATTGGTTGCTCATTAGCATTAATAAACGGGCTAAAAAGCAGCACTAACCCTAGTAAATATTTCATAAAACAATCCTGTGTTTTTAAGCGTATTACTAAACTACCAGAGACAACCAAAAAAGGCTGCAATTTAAGCAACCTTTTGGGTACTTTTATGGTGATGATTAATAAACTGCATACCTAAATAACTAAACGTATTTTTAAATTGCTCTACAAAACACGCCGGCGCTTCAGTTGATGACGCATTAGAAAGCACTGAAAAATGCTTACTACGCAGCGTTCGTAATTTTGGTTTTAATGCTTCATCGTCCATGTAGTCGGTTATTCTATCAATAAATAACTTCATTTGTACCGTGGTGCTGTACCAATAAACGGGTGAGGCAAACACCCAGTGGTCATACTTTAATAGTGCTTCAAATACAGCGTAAAAGTCATCGCTTTTATAGTTTTTGTTATAACAGTACGGCGCTATTTTATAATCATCTAAACATATTATCCTTACATCGTTTTGCTCAGCAAAGCTGTTAACGTGTGCCTGCGTATTACCATTTTTACGTGCGCTTGAGTAAATAATAACAGTGCTGCGTTTAAGTTTTTGTTGCATTTAGTTAGCTCCTTTTTTAATGTTGAAAGAAGCTTAAAACCTCAACTTATATTGAGGTCAACCGGAAATTTAAAACAATGCCAATAGATCAAAAAAAACTAACCGAGGCTAACCTAACCGTAGGTTATGTCGCTAAGCGCAGCGGCGTAAAAGTATCAACCCTACACTTTTACGAAACAAAAGAACTCATACGTAGTTGGCGAAATAGCGGCAACCAACGTCGCTATAAAAAAGATGTGCTGCGCCGTATAGCCGTAATAAAAGCCGCACAAGCCATGGGAATAACACTTGATGAAATTAAACACACCCTGGCCACATTACCTGAGCAGCGCACTCCCACACAAAAAGACTGGTCAGCCCTTTCAAAGCAATGGCAAGCACAGCTTGATGAGCGCATAGCGTATATGCAGCGCCTACGCGACCGCGTAGATGGCTGTATTGGTTGTGGATGTTTATCTATGAGTAAGTGCCCTATTTATAACAAAAATGACCACTTAGGCGAAAACCAAAGTGGTGCTATTTTGTTAGAGCGAGATTAAGATTTAAATTAAGGTTAATCTAAGCCGCTAAGCCCTTCTCTTGCAGCTCTGTATAAAGCGCCTAGGGTTGAGTCGAATACAGATTTTATAAAGCTATAAGTCAGCTCCACCGCTTTACTAATTACTTTGCCTGCAAACACTAACATATGCCCTAATAAACCTAAGGTTTGTGTTGCAAACGAGGCTGACGCTTTAGCTATTTTATCAAGCGTTCGCGCCAACATATCGTAAAAAGTGAGCCCGGTTCCAATGGCTGCTTGGGCAGCAACTGCGCTGTAATAGCCTGCATCTTTTAAAAGGGTAATTAATGCAGCACCTAGTTTATCTGCCCAATGTGAGGTAAATGATGCTTGATTTCTGTCTTCAAATTTTAAACGCACAGGCATGTTTAAAAAGTGATTAGCTTGTATAGTTAAGTTGTTCCAATTATTGCTATTGGCAGTGTTTAAGTAGCCAGGCGTACCAGCAAGAGTATGAGCAGCACCTTTTAAACCTTGCCCACTATCTAAACGTATTTCTTGCCCATTGTGCGGAGCATGTGAAAAAGGCCATAAAGGCACTTTAGCCACTGGGTCTGCCCCATGTGTACAGCGGTAAATTTTATCGATTCTAGATGTTGCTGCGCGAGAAAAGTTTTCAAGCCCAACACGCGGCGAACCAAACGTATATAATTTTACAGGAAGTGAATACTCAGCTTTGATCCAATCAGCAGAAAGCGTCGCTAACGCACCACCCAAGCTGTGGCCAACTAAATGAACGCAACCCGTTACTTTATCTTGAATATTCGCTGCTATAAACTCTTGCAGCGCAGGCTTCATACTATAAAAAGTCTTATTAAAACCAGCATGCACCATACTGCCATTTGACCCACCACTCACACCAAAGTGCCCATCGGTTAATCCATCTCTTAGCGAGTTAGTTCCCCGAATAGTTATAACCGAATCGCCCTCATACGCGCCGAGCCCATGCCCTACTAAAGCAAAGCCTGTGCTTAAATTAAATAAATGAGAAAAAAAGCTGCCCGTTACCCCTTGTACTGCACCTGGATTAACTGAAAAATTAAAATTGTCGCGCAAAGAGGCATGAAGTGTGCGATTGAGTAAATTAGTGGTTTTAATACTTTTTGCTTTATAAGCAAGGTTTGCTAATTGTACGGCTTGAGTGGGTGTCAAAGTATTCATATAAGTTCCCTTTAAATAAATAGTTAAAGTTTACATGATGTGTATATCGCAAAAGTGTGGCTTGTATCTTCTTTAATTGGAATATCGTAAGTTTGTGGCTCTTGGCCAATATCACACTCTAAGTGTGCAAGAAGTGCTTTAAGTGTATCGCTATCTTCATGAATTGAAACAAGTGTGTACCACAAAACAATCCCTTCTGGCGTGCCGTTTTCTAAATAAATATGTTGAACCAACGAGTCGTTATCAAACATATTAGAAGGTTTACCTGTTTTTATTGTTTTTTCTGTGAAGGTAAAATAACCCTGTTCATCTGTTGTGGTTTCATCAACGTATTCATCGCCATAGGTAAGTGAGCGCATCACTTTAGTGTTTGCAACTGGCCGCCCATTATCTAATAACTGCCCTTTTACTGGAGCCGATAAATAAAATTCTTGTTTATTAAAAAAGCCAAACATATCTGCACAAGCCTGTGATGTAGTAAAAAAAACAACGGCAATAGAGACTATTACCAATACAAAAATTTTTAAGCGCGATAAAAACAAAGCAAACTCTCTCCCAAGGCCTAGCTATAAACTACTTAATATATATGGCTAATTAATTACACCAGCCATATTGATACTGAAAAAGTAAGGGTCTAATTAGGTACAATTATATTGCATGTTTTTTAACCAAAAAACAATCACTAATCTAATTATAAAATAGTGTATATATTAATTTACCAATGCCACTAAACATGATGCCGCCCATAAGCAAAAAAGCATACATAATACTAATAGCTCCGGCTGAAGGATCGCTCTTTTTATCAATTTCTATGCATGCCGTACACACAACAAAAAATATAAAAAAGTTAGCTATCACACCTAAAATAAAAGCATTGCCAAATAACGGTGATACGCCAGCTAAAACTGCACCCAAAATTAACAGCGAGCCTGAAGTTGAATGTTTATCAAACCGGCTTTCAATTATTTTTATAGCTAAAGTGATTAACATAGATAGTAAAAAGTATAGCGTTGGCCAAAACTGATAATATAAATACCCCCAGTTTAAAAGCTCACCTGAAGTTGATGAATAAGCTTGCTGGCCTATGTCGGCCGCGGAACCATTCGCGGCATTTTCGCTAAAAAGATACCCTATCCCACCAATAATTAATTTTATAAGCCAAAAAAATAAAAAACTGGCAATAGTAAACCCGATAGCGTCATCCCTTGTTAATCGTTTTTTAGCTTTGCTTTTTACAATAATGGCGAGCATTAAACCTAGTAGGCATACACTTCCTAAATAAAGTAACGCCTGCCAAAAGTTATCAGAATAAAATACAGCTAACCCTGGTGCTATAAAAAGATACATAGCATCTTCGTTATCTAATGAACGGCTTGGAGTACTCCGATCTGACTCTTTAAAAAGAGCTAAATATACAAATAAAGGCTGTAAAAACAGCATTAAAATACTCGTGGTGATAAGGCTCATAGATCATCCTTGATGAGAAAAAATTAATGCAGCACTAGTGCTGCATTAATATTAAAAATTGAGTGTGTAATTATGATGGGGGTTATAGGTTTATTTTTTGAAAGTATGTTTTAAGTTTTAAAAGCCCTGACTCAAGTTCAAATTTTTGTATTTTAGGATTTTTGAATTTAAACCCATTAGAAATATGGGTATTAATCATCGTCGCCATACCCTCAAAGCCAGCTGGCGCACTAGCAACTAAATCGCTCAACAAGGGCATGATAAGCACTTGATGCTCTTCTATTAAAGTTGGGTCTTCGTAAATATCGTAAACAAGGTTAGTTAATGTTTGTTGGTTTTGTTGTTCCATATCATTTCTATAGCGCCTTAGCTTAGGCGTTCATAGCTCCCTAGAGTTCTAAATTGAATAAAGGTAAAAAAAATTATTACTTTTTGTTCCTTCGGTTACTTTTTGCCATTTCTTTTTCGACAGCAGCACGAGCGTCTTTTATATCTTTAAAAAAATCATACTGATATTTAATAAGACCTTGGTATTTTTCACCTTTAATTAAATAAAAAGAGAGCAACATAAAGGCTATATTGCTAACTGTTGCAATATAATACCCATTACCTTCTAAAATTATAAAAGTCGGTAAGCAAATCACAGCTAAAAATAAAGCATAGAATTTTAATATATTTGCGCAAAAAAAAGAGCCTTGGCTTACTTTAAAATTTATAAGGCAAAATGCTACCCCTGTAGAAAATAAAATTCCTAACAGCCACTCAGGTTCTGTATCAAAGTATTGCATTAACACAGTCATTCCGGAGTATACAGTACCCAAAAGTAAGAGCACTGTTACTAATAGAAACCTTCGTAAAAGCTTCCATGGTGGAAATAATAGAAATACCTCATCGTTTTTAGACACTACTTACTCAACTCCTCATATACTTCAGTTGCAAGTAAAAGCTAAACTGTGCCATAAAAATTTTTAGATTAAGAACCTATCTTTCCTAATAAATTTATTTTATTTAACCCATAAAATAGAATTTTACTGCTGTTAAATTTAAATTAAACGCATAAAAATCGCTGCATGATGCAGTTGTGATTTATTACTAAAGTTTCACTATAATTGATTTAGTTTTATGCGAGTAGCTTTCGCCCTGTATATATTTCTGTGTAAGTACAGTACCTCTACACAGTTTATGCCAACGAATAATGGTCACTTTATCATTCAGCTTTTTTGTCATCTACATACAGAACCAAGTGAGTATGGTTACTAATAACAGCATAAGGACCACATCAATACAAAATATCTCGGCTAACTCAAGCAGCTTATCTTCAACCCAGCCTCGTCGATGTTCATAAGATTGACCTGTAAAATGCTCTTCACCGCACAAAAAAGCACGCCGAACACAACGCGAGATACAGTGGTAATATTTTGTATCAGCCAAACTTCAAAATTAAGATGAGTGCTAGTTTATTCTGCCATCTAGTTTATTCTGCCAATTAACACCCACTATTTAAAGTGGGTATCATGTTATTTATTCTAAAGGTGGGGCTGAATAGTTACGATGCACTTTAAAATCATCAATAGCAGATAGCTTGCTAAAACTTGAATCATCACAAGTCCAATATTCTTTTTTGCCATTTTTTTGTATGGTGACTGATTTTTCCTCTGTAACCGTATCAAACTCTTCACTGTAGTAATCACTTACTACGACGTCACCATTAGCTTGCGTAAAAGTCATACTATGCTCTGTAACTAAAGAGCGGTGATAACTGGACTTACTTATATCACTGAGTGAAATGGAATTGATGAGGTTGCTTCCATCAACATTAAACGCCTCCAATTTAAATGTTCCATTCACTTCACTAACAACAATTTCGACTGGCTTAGGTGCATCAGCTTGACACTTAAATATAATCTCAGCCTCACTTTGAGTCGCATTACATGATGCAACAAAAAATAGCGGAAGAATAAATAAAGCCTGAAAACGGTTATTTTTTATCATATTTTTCAAATGCCTTTTGCAGTTTAATATCGTATTGGTTCTCCGCATATTTTGACCCATTATAGCCTTTGGCAAATGCAGCCCAATTTAGCGTGAGCAGGTGTTTCTCTAGGCCTTTATGTTTCACAA
The DNA here is from genome assembly GCF_005886415.1 of Pseudoalteromonas sp. S327. Lineage (NCBI taxonomy): Bacteria > Pseudomonadati > Pseudomonadota > Gammaproteobacteria > Alteromonadales > Pseudoalteromonadaceae > Pseudoalteromonas > Pseudoalteromonas sp. S327. The sequence continues at coordinate 45,327 of NZ_PNDP01000003.1, forward strand.
AGTTAACAAACGCATCAAGTTGCTTTCTTTCAGAGCTAAACATTGTTCGTACAAACTCCTCAACATTAGAAAACCCTGATGCACGATAGTTAAAGCCCATAATTTGAAAACGCCCCCAAGAAGCTGATTTTAATGCCTCTGTTGAATTTAGAGTCATAGCCTCTTCTAGTCTTGTGTATTCTCTTGTACCACCTATGTATAAACTACGATTCCAGTGTCTGCTAGATATAGATGGATGACCCTGATCATATATATGATTTGTATAGCGAGAAAATATATGTGCTTCATATAAGATCTTTGGTTTACCATTGGAAAAAAATGCATCACCAGATGATTCAACATCGGCGACAGCTTTAATAGCTGCAACTTTACATCCTAGTTCCTTTGCAATATCTTGATAATCCGATTCTGATAGTTTTTTAACATCTGTAGAGGCAACTGGTAGCTTAAAGTTATTTTTAACTACAAGGGTTATAAGCTTTTCGTTAATTTTTCTATGGGTGCGTCCATTTGGATCTATTTTTCCATCTGGGCGTACCATGTTTACCACTTTGCTTTGAAACAACTTAATAGCCGCTACTGTTTTAGAGTTTTCAGGGCGTGAGCCTAAACGACCGTCTACGGTAAGTTTTCTAGTGGGCGCTATGAGGTAAAGAAGTGAATTTAAAGCGGTTTGTACGGTTTTTACATCGTTTAAATTGTTAGCGCCGCCCAATCCAACAGATTGAGTTATTCTGATTACTGCCATCGAAGCATCCTTTTCTTTAATGTTATATTTTTAATTACAATGTATTAGTAGTAAATTAACACCCACTATTTAAAATGGGTGTCTAGTTTATTCCGCAAAATACACAGAAGGATGCTTAATTATGTGTATTTAACATGCCAATCACACCCGAGTTTACGACTTAAGACAGCCCGTCGAAGACGTAGGTTTTAAAACCTGAATGGGTGTTTGGGCACTTAAGTCGTAACATACGCTTATCCTGTATGTACTTCACTTATAATGAAACAAAAAGCGCACGCTAACCAAGGTTAACCAGATAAAGACTCGAGGCTTAATCTCGCTTGGGTGAATATTTTTTAGGTCCCTTGGTACGAATCTCATTAGGAGCATGGCGCATGATAACCATGACACCATAGCTCGAATATATGTCAGTACCTTTGCTTTTCAGCAAGCTTGTGACGCATCATTACTGTGAAATGGGATACATGATAATAAAATAAAGGCATCAATTTTGATGTTTATACATTAGCTCGTCTTGACTTCAGGGGTGCGTCCATATATGTCTTGTTTATTTTTATGTTATATACAGTAGTAATAGTTTGTATCAAGCAAACCTACTTGACACTTACTTGCGAATGCCATAAAACACCCTGCTAATTTTTCACAATAATTAAACAGTAGTCACTACTTAAAGAGCAAAATTTAGGATGGGTGTCTTGTTTATTTTTAATTACAATGTGTTAGTAGTAAATCGACACCTACTATTTAAAGTGGGTTGTTATTATTTATTCTGCTATTAAAGTGCGTTGTTATTCTATTCATATAAAACGGAATATGCTCCATCATCACCTAAAACTAGAGCCCCAAATTCATCGAGCATACCCGTTCCGTTAAAGATAAGCCCTTCTAATTCACTAACAAATTTTAAAATAAATTTATAACTAAAATCAGAGTATTCGGTAGATGATTTGATACTAATTGAAGAATTACTCTCTGATAAATGTTGCTGTATAAACTCTTTATTGGAGATTGCATCTGTTTCTATTCTCCTAAAAAAATTATAAGCACCTATAATAGATTTGGAGACTTTATCTCCCCCCTGCTTTCTAATTAAAACATAAAAATCTATATATTCTTGTGAGTGAGTAATTCTGTATCTTTCACCTAAACTGGAATCATTATCCAATTTCTCTAAACTTACAACATCACTAACAGTACTGTCTAAGTAATTAGCAACCACATCGTAATTATCCAACTTACAAAAAACACTACATTGATTTGTCTCTAAAAAAGCATTCATTTTTTTCTACCTCCAGTTTCAGCTCTACCGCCATGATGACCTGTTTTAGCATGAATATCCTCGTCAACCAACTGTAATGTATCTTCACCATGATGATGCCAAGTATAATCACTTATTTTAGGTGATTCAGTATCAATTTCAGTCAACTGTTCTTCTGTAAAGTTATCTCTAAGTAAAGGATTGTCTTTTAATTCATTCTTTAATTGTTTAGTTGCTTCTCTAAACTGCTTATCATCACTAGTTTCTGGTCCGACCATATTCTGAGGCAACTTAGCATCATACATTGAATCAAAAATAGGCTGGGCATCTGCATCAAATTTGACTCCTGTCACTTCATGTGACTCACCAGTGATAGCATATTTTGATCCTCGTTTAAGCCTTCCATTATGGAATAAGTGGGGGTGTGTTTCTTGTGTTATTTCGGAACGTTTAAATTTTTTCTTTTTAAGACTTTTATCTGGCATTCCTTGCGATAGCCAATCTTGGAGTGTTCCTTCTCCACCAGTAGCTTTCCACATTCTAAATTGTATATCTTGCTGAGGATCAGTAGTACTCCACTCATCACCATCTACTCCAACTGCTTTATAATAAACCTCATCGCTATATTTAGAGTAGGTAGTTCCATCAGGCGCAGTCAGTTCCTCTAAAGCTCCACCCGTTGATGAGCTATATGCTAGCAAGGATACTGTACCTACGGCCTTTGCTAACCAAGGTGCAACTGTCGCTAACAATGATCTTTCAGCAACAAATGAAGCATCATTAGCTGCTGCCTGAGCTGCGATTCGTACGACATTTGTGGTCGTTGGATTAGCTATCGGCTGAATCGGGACAGCCTTAGCTACGGCTAAAGCTGCTAACCCTTGCTTAATTTCTTTTGGTGTAAGGTTGCCCTCTTGAGCTGCTAAATATAATTTTTCCGAAAGTTTAGGGCTTATACACCCGGTAGCAACATTTACAGCAAGCGCATCTTTTAAGCTCTTTTCACCCTCTTCACACATCAACCCAAACGGATCTACCCAATTAACCGGATTCGGTGCATATTGATAGTGGTTTATCCCACCCACAAGCCCTATCGGATCTTGATTTATAAAGCGTTGCTGCTTGGGGCTGTAGTAACGGTAGCGGTTGTAATGTAAGCCACTCTCTTCATCTAAATACTGCCCTTGAAAGCGGATTGGCTGAGTGAAGCTGTTTTCTTTATTAAAGTCAGCACCTGATTGTGGCTCTTCATAGCCATACACATCGGCTTGGTTTTCCCATACGACTTCTGCTTTGTTATTGGTTACAAAACGTGGGGTATTCAGTTGGTCTAGGTGGTAGTAGTACACCTCACCTTGTTTAATTAGTGCTACTGGATGAAATTGATTTGGCAGGTTAATATACCAAGTATATTCACCGTGCTGGCATTCACCGATTAGCTGGTCGTTATCCCAAATGTAGTCAATTTTACCGTGCTCGGTGTGCTTGGCGATACGACGCCCGAGAGGGTCGTAGTCGTATTGCGTGAGCGTGCCGTTGTTGTTAAAACAGCTTAACTGGTTAAACGCGTTGTATTCACGGCGGGTTTTTATGCCTTTGCCGGTTTCACGTATTTGGTTACCAAACTCGTCGTAGTAAAAGTCGCTGTCGCCAAATTGTGTTAGGCGGTCGGCGTCGGTGGCACTGTTTATTGTGGTGTTGTTAATGCCTTTATTGTTTATTACTGAGTCAGCATTGCTACTATTTTTACTACTACTTTCACCACTATTTGGCGCTAACTCATTGTATTCACTATGCGTGGCGCGTGTTAAATCAATAGAAGAGCTGGCTGTATGCTCGTTACTGGCAGTATCATGTTCTATACCCTGCTCGCCTGTATCTCTAAGGTCTGCATCGCTTGTGTTTGATTGAACAGTCTGACTTTGCGGGTTACCAAAGCTATCCCACTGGTAGTGCGTGGTTGTATCAGCACGTGAGCTTGCCAATGTTTGTTTTACTAACTGACCTAAGCTGTTGTATTCAAAATTGATGTTTTGGCTGCTTACGCCTTCGTTTTTACGGGCTATAAGCTGATTTACACTGTCGTAGTTGTACGTACAGGTATCAAATAATGTTTGTGCTGGGTGCGTGAGCTGTTGCTGCATTAAACGGTTGAATACATCAAACTGTTGAGTAAGGGTTATGCTGTTACCAAACTGTTGGGCTTTAATATTACCTTGGCTGTCGTAGCTTAATGTTACAAGCGGCTTTGCAAGTTCTACCTCTTTGCTGTTGGTTTGCAGTAAGTTAATGCCGCTTAGCTGGCCAAACTGGTTGTAGCTGTATTTAAGCGTGGTTGAGTCTGGCAGGGTAAGAGTTTGTCTTCTGCCGTATTCATCGTAGCTGTACTCTAGGGTATGCGCTTGTTGCTGGTTATTAACTTGCTCGGCGCACAATAGCCTGCCGCCTTTATCAAACTGCTGCTTAAGTGTTGATTGCGCATTATGTGCACGAGTAATTTTACCTTGCAGGTTATAGCTGTAGTAATTGGCGTTATTAACAATATGTGAGTCGCTTGCAAGGCTTGCATGCTGCGCAGTTACGCGGCCAAGGCTGTCGCGCTCTATTTTTACATGGCGTTTGTTGCTTTGCGTTACTGAGGCTAAGCGGTTACAGGCATCGTATTTATACTGCTGTAGCGTGCCATCAAACCCTGTTATTTGTGTTGGGTTTTCGTTCGCGTCGTAACTTATGCGGTATACGCGGCCGTCGCTTCGCTCGATGGCTGTTAAGTTTCGCTCTTTGTCGTACGTTAAATGCAGTGCGCTGCCATCGGGCTGAATAACACAGTGCGGTTGGCTTAGCCCTTCAAAGTGTTGCTCGGTGGTGTCGCCTTTGCTGTTTTGCGAGCTAATTAACCGCCCTGCTTCGTCGTAGCTAAAGTATTGATGCTGCTTATTTTCAGGCTCGTTTTCATCAAAGGCAATTGTTTGTGTAAGCTGGCCATGCTCATTGTATTTATATTGGGTGAGTAAGCCTGCGTTATTAAGTGTGGCATTTACGCGGCCTAGGCTGTCGTAGCTGTAACGTATTAACTCATCGTTATGGTGTTTTGCTAAAAGCTCGCCTTGCTCGTTCCAAATAAACTTGGTGATTTGACCATTTTTATTAATATGCTGGGTTAACTGGCCGAGCTTATCGTAGCTGTATAATGTGGTGCGGCCATCACCAAAGGTTTCGCTTTGTAATAAGCCAGCCACACTGTATTTACGCGTAATGGTTTGGCCATCAGGTAAGGTAGTTAATACACGTTGCCCAAGTTGGTTGTAAGCAAAATGGGTTTGGCTACCATCTGGCTGCGTTATTGTTTCTAATTGGCCGAAAGGTGTGTAGCTATAGCGCGTTGTGCTGCTATCGGGCTTTATTTCACTGAGTTTTTGGCCTTGCGCATTGTATGTATATTGCCAAACGTTGCCGTTAGGGTCGGTATGTTTTACCAATTTACCTTGTGCGTTATGTACAAAGTGCTCTTTGTGGCCTCGAGAGTCTATACAGGTTGTTTCACCGCGCTCAGGGTTGTATTCAAACTGGTAGGTATAGGTATTGTTATCGCCCCACTGCTTTATACATTTAGCGCTGGGTGAGTAGCTATCCCACTCAAAATGATGGCTAAAGCCACTGGCTCGGGTACGCTTTGTTAATAAGTTAGCGGCGTTATACGCGTAGCGCTCAGTTTCGTTTTGCTGATTAGTAGACTGAACAAGGTTTTTGTTTTCGTCGTACTCGTAGCTTGCAAGCAATGGCGATAGCAATTGCTGTTTGTTGTTTTTATCGGTGCAGTACGCTGCTATTTTACTTAATAAACCTTGCGCGTTGTAGCTAATAATACAGCCGCGCACTTTGTTTACTTCTATACGGTGTAGGCGCTCTTTAGCATCGTAATAAAACGCGATGCTTTGGCCTTTTTCGTTAATTATTTTTTCAAGCAGCCACGCGCTTTCGCCTGGTTTAAACGTAAGGTGTTGGTCATCTGGTGTTACAAGTACTTGCTTACCATTTGTTTGGTAATGTAGCGCAAGGTTACTACTTAACTGATAGCTTGATTGGCCAGGTTTCACTTTTTCAAATTTATGTTTAGCGCCGTGCTCGTCTTGGTACTCTAACCAGTAAGTGCCTTTTTGCTTAGGGCCCACTTTTGGCGGCGGCAAATAATGCTCTGTAAGGCTTGCCATAAAGTCATGGCGCCAACCATTACCCATTGTTGTGCATACATCAGCATGAGATGAGCGATACAAACGTCGCCACACTAATTGGCGACTGCCTGCTAGGGTAAAATCGATAAGCGGGAGAATTTCTTCGCCAGAGAGCATTGAAACCGGATCTGAGCGGCACTCTTGATTTGTAATGGGCTCTTCACTTGCGGTGTTATTACTTGCACCACCCGTATTTTTAGCGGGTGCTTGCGATGCGCTTTTACCTGATGCGGTTGAGCTTGATTTATTGCTCGACTTTTTGCCCGCTGAGCCACTATTAGTATTATCGCTTACTTGAATGGCCGACTTTGCTTTTTGGTGGAAACACGTTACTGCGCCACTTACTAAGGCTTGGGTAAGTACGCTTGCGGTTTCGCGAGCTGATGCGCTGCGTGGGCAGTTAACGCCAGCACTATTTAATAAATTAATTACGTCGAGGCGTTTGGCAGCGTCACCTGTTAACGCACCACCAATTTGAGCTATTTGTTGTTTAGCCGTTTCAGGGGTGTTTGCCACAGTTGGCGCATAACCTGACGGCGTTTGGCCTTTGCCAGCAACTAGGCAAATGGGGTAACTCGTTCCTTGTAAAACAACCGTATTACTTTGCATTAGTTGTGTACTTCCTCACTTATCCATAAGTATGATGCTGCGGCCTGATATTTTGATTGTTCTTGAGAAATCACTAAAGCGTGTTTAAAGTGATTTACAATAGCCGGGCTTGAGGTCAATTGATATAAATTGACGAGTCCTTCAAGCGCACCAATTTTACCTAATTTGTAATTAGGTAATTCATAATGTGTATGCTCATTAATTAAATTACTGAGCAATTGTAAATTAGTCAGCCATACATCACTTTGCTGATGTATGCCGTTGCCAGGTGCAAATATAAGATCTATATGGTCTTTATTATCCTGTGAGATTTTTGAAAATATACCGCCTAGTTGGTCGTGCTTTATAAAATCTATTGAAGGAGCAAATTCATGACTAGTTTGCATCCAGCCAATTTGAGCCGTTTCAATAGTCGCGAGTGCACCACCTACTCCTAAGTATACCCACTCATTGTTTTTATCGGCTTTATAGGTAGCATCAATGGCTATCACGTTTGCCTTATGCCATTTTTTTTGCACCGCCAACTGCACTAACGTATTAGCACCAACAGCGCCATAAAATAATAAGTGCTCTACATGCTCAGGGAACAACTGTTTAAAACTTTTTGCTAAAAGCTGCTTTAACTCATCTTGGTACGCAAGTGCTGGCAATAACCATACAAGTGGCAAGTTTGAGTCTTCTACTTTTGCAAAAAGTTCTTTCGCTTTTACTATGCAATCATAAATACAGGCATTCCATGATTGCCAAGTAATACCGCTAGGTGGGTTTGGGTTATCTGCATATAGCAGTGTATCTATGTCTTGCGACAAAGGCGTTGAAAAACAGCTTACGTTTACATTAAACGCCTTCATGCTTGCGCCTCTGCTTTTACATTTTTAGCCATCGATTTGTAGTAAGTATACAAATTAAATATTGCTTGGCTATAACAGTCCATTGCCGACATTTCTATTGCGTTTAACCTTTTATTAAGAGATTTTCCAGCTACAAACCTTTGTAAGCAAAGCTCCTCCTCGTATTTAGGCCAGTTTTGCTGTAACTGCTGTTTAAAAGCCACTAGTGCTTGCTGTTCAGCATTAAATGCACTTACTTGAATGTCATAGCTTACGAGTAAATCGAGCTTATCACCGAGCATTCGCCTTATTAAGGCAATAATAGCTGTTGGGTTTTCTACTTGGTTTAACGACATACACGCTAAGGGCACTAGCTTTACATAGCCACTTTGTAATAGCACATGTAACGTGTCATCTACTGTTAAAACATTGCTTGCGTAATTACTTAATGCGTTTACTTGTTCCCAACTTAGTGATAATAAAAAAAGCGACATTAACAGTGAATTAACAAGCTTACTTTTACATAGCTCATCAAACACATGTTTTAGCACTTGTATGTTTGCATTAGAGTTGAATGCACTGATAAGCGCCACTGTTTCGGCTGATGTTGCCTCTTGTTCGGTGCTATCAGCCAATGCAAAATAAATAGTATTTAAGTCAATTAATGCAATTAAATTAAAGCTGTGTTGCTGTAATAAAACTTTATAAATAACAGCCTTTGCTAAGTCATGCAGGGATGAGCTGTTGAGCAACGAGTTTATAAAAGCCAGGTTAATTGTTTGCGGTAAATTAGCCATAACCTCTATACATGCCTGCGCAGTCACATCAAGGCTTTGCTCACTCGTTACTAATGTATTAATTAAAGTTAAATCGGGTTGTGTAAAGTGTTGAGGAGTATTATTTTTTTTAGCGGTTAGCCACGTTGTTTCTAACAGCTTTTTTTTAAGTGTTTTTACATAACCTACAGAAGTAAACGGGCAGCACTGCGCCTTACTAATACAGAGCAATTGTGCTTGATGATTACTTATGTAAGTAGACAGCAAGGTTAGCCACCTATTAATACAGTAGGGTTACCAACAACAATTTTTCCGCCGTGGGAGCTATCATCACCCATTCGAGCTGCGGGTTTACCGTTAATTTTTACGCTACCAGAGCCTGACTTTATGCTGTCGGGTGGGCCAATACACACTAACATATCGCCTTTACGTGCTGCGGGCATGCTACCTATTAATACATTAGTTGAGCCTACCACAACAGGGCCGCCAACATGCGGGACTGTACCTGTGGTTTTAGGGCATACATGCATATGACCAATTGTAGCTGCGGGCTTACCCATAAAGACTCCTTGTCTTATTTACTTTTTGACAATAAAACTAATCAAATAAAGGAATAATTAATAATTTACTTTGAGAAACTAAACCCGATAAGGTATCAACTAATTCTGCCTTACTATAATCCGAAATTGATACCGGGCTTTGTAATGCGTACTGATATAAAGCAGCTATGGTATCTTCACTATTTAAAGCATTATGTAAATTACTTAAAAACTGATTAGCATAATAACCATCCATAGCTTTTAAATGCGTTAATGCAGGATTTAGCAATGGATCATCTGGCCTATTTATTGGCAAACAAATTAAATACGGCAAACCGTAACGGCAATATACAACGTAACCATTATTATTAATGCCATTTCTATGCCCTGTATAAAAGCTATTTATTATTTCCATAACTGCACTAATTTAATTTAATCATGCCGGCAGATAAAGCAATGGCGCTACCATCAACTTTAACGTTACTGCCTTTAATGTCTATATTAGTGCCTTCTATAGTTATATTACCGCTGCTGCTCATTTTAATTTGTGCAGAGCCTGTTTTAATTACTATTTCGTCACCGGCTTCAATATTAAGTGTTTTACCCACTTTTAACGTGTCGTTTTCACCTATATCGTCACTGCGATTTTTAGCCACTTTTAGTGTTTCATTATTGCCAATATCAACTTTTCGATCGTTGCCAATTTCAATATTATGGTCGTGATCTGTTTTGTCGTTTTGGTCATTTTTTACGTAAAGCTGCTTATCTTTTTCTGCTTGAATATAAACCAGCTCGCTGCCTTTTTTATCCTCAAACCTTAGCTCATTAAAGTTATCGGCTCCGCCTTCTTTAGTAGAGCGTGTTTTAATACCACTTTGTGTTTTTTCGCCAGGCAGTGCATACGGAGGCATTAAATCTGCGTTGTACACTGCTCCGCTAATAATTGGTTGGTCTGGGTCACCATTTATAAAGTCTACAAGTACTTCTTGGCCTACCCGAGGGAAGAAAAACGCTCCCCACTTTTTACCTGCCCAGTTTTGCGCAACACGGATCCAACATGAACTTTTTGAATCTTTTTTACCTTCTCGGTCCCAGTCAAATTGCACTTTTACGCGACCATATTGGTCAATCATTATTTCATCGGCGCTGTCGCCAGTTACGATTGCCGTTTGCACACCGTTTATAACTGGTTTTTTCTTATTTATTTGCGCTCTGTAGGGTATATCTTTGGGTACACATTCAAAATGGTTCGAGTACACTTCTTCAGCACTTGATTGCAATGCACCCGATTGATTAGGTATTGTTATTGACGTCATCATAGAGGTAATGACAAATGTTTTACCTTCAAGACGTGGGTCTTCGTGCTTTTTAAAGCTAAAAAGTTTACCCACAGTGAATGAGCGACAGTCACTACGACCACTAGAAAGCTTCATGTCTCGCTGTAATGACTCAAGCTGAACAGATGCTAAGTTAGCTGCACGCGGGTGGCACTCTTGCTCGCCAGTATATTCAAAAATTTCTGATACTGATTGCGTCGGGAGCTGTGGGTTTGCTTGCTCTCCGTCTGGGTAGCGTGATGGCTGCTTAAAGTCGTAACCAACGCGTTTAAAGCTGCCAGGTGCAATGCTTAAACCGCCCTGCCAACGCGATACGTGTGATTCGCTTAAATGGCCAGTTGAATAAACAACTTTAGCTTCGTCACATACCTCGTATGCAGTTATATCATCTGCAAGTACCAGTGTGTGGTTGCTATTGGTGTGCTCAAAAAAGTAAAAAATACCTTCTTGCTGAAAAAGTCGTTGAATAAAGTCAAAGTCTGACTCTTGGTACTGAACACAGTACTCGTATTTAGGGTATGTCTTGCTGGTTTTATCACTAAAGGCAACATTATGTTGACCAAATAGGTCAGCAAATATTTCTTTAATAGTTTTCTTTTGGAATATTCGGCTGTTTTTACGATTGCGCATTGATGCTGCGAACGGAACGATAGTTGCCTGATAATCTATATAGTTTTTTTGTTCTTCTACATCAGCTGTGCGGCTACCATTTGATACTAAATGACTTACTATTCCGTGATAGTAACGTTCACCACCGCCTTGAGCATTTTTTACTTTAATAGATACAGGCTTACCTACTAAATCTTCGTGCGCTATTTGTTTACCAATCGTGTACATATTGGCAGACATAACAAATAAATCTGACATTGCCTCTTGGGCAACAAATCGGGTTAAATAGAGGGCATCTTTACCAGCAGGGGTGCTAATTTGAATTACGTTATTATCTTGTGTTGCTTGTTGCATTCCTTGCCTTTCCCATCCTAAAGATCAAAAAAAGCTCTGAGCAAAAGCTCAGAGCCATTATAAGGTAACAAAAATTACATTTGTTGACCTTTAACACCGCTGTAACCGTATACAAGTGGAGCAGTAATGTTATTTTTGTCGTCTGTTGGAGTAACAGTCATCATCATTTCTGTGTAGCTGATAGTGATTGTTTCAATAGGACGATCGTTTTGAACTGATACAGAGTAGCTAGAAATCATTGCATCTGTAAGTTCGATTTTCATGATTTCTTCAACTTTATCACCTTGCTTAGTGATATGGAAAATAGCTGGAAGGCCTTTACCAATAGTTGCTTCTTTGAAAAGATCCGGAGATGCTTTATCTTGAAGTTTAGTGATAGTTACATCGCCAAGACGAGTAGAGCTAGACTCACGGTCCATTGCTGTACCAGTTGCTGCACTAATTTCACGGCTTACATTCCAATCTAAAGATAATACTGTGATTAAATCTTTGAAAGACTCAGCCGTAGTTTCGCCTTTGATTGGACCGTATTTTAAATATGTATTTGCTTGCATTTGATAATGCTCCTTTTAATTAAACAATGTTATCCATTTAGACTGGATTATTTACTTTGGTTTCCCAAAAATTCCTTTGAAATCATTATCTTTAATACAGCAATGAAAAGGCCTTCAGATTCCTTTCCTTAGATGAAGACAATGTCTCAAAAATTCCATGTAGTGAATTAAGGCAACAAAATTATAATACCCTAAAATCAAAGAAACAACCTTAATACAAAGTTAATTTAAATAAACTTTAATTTAACTCAATATTAAATTCATTATCTTTTACAGCCAACTTTATACTATTTATTTTTTTATCATCAATCATACTAGAAAGTAAAACTTCAGATAATAATGGTAATAATTTATTTTGCAAAATAGTGTGTATGTTCCTAGCACCGGACCCTGCATTTTGGCAATTATCAATTATATATTCTATTACGTCATTTTCATATTTAAGCTCAGCATCGTAATGCTTGTTAACGCGTTGAACAATTTTTGCTATTTGTAATGAGGCAATTTCTGAAAGGATATCGTCACTTAGTGGGATGTACGGAATTACATTAATACGACCTAAAAAAGCAGGCTTAAATGAAGCGAGTAAATCATCTTGTAATGCTTTTAATAAGCCTTTAATACTTGGCTTACTTTCTTCGTCTTCAAATAAGCTCATGGTGGTATCAGTACCCACATTTGAGGTCATAATTATAATTGTATTTTTGAAGTCGATATCTCGACCTTCACCGTCTTTTATTGTACCTTTATCAAATACTTGATAAAAAATATCTTGCACACCAGGATGTGCTTTTTCCATTTCATCAAGCAGCACTACGCTGTATGGTTTTCTTCTTACGGCTTCGGTTAATATGCCACCTTCGCCATAACCTACATACCCAGGAGGTGAACCAAGCAGTAGTGATACTTTATGCTCTTCTTTGAACTCAGACATATTAATAATGGTGACATTTTCTTCACTGCCATACACTTCTTGTGCAAGCGAAAGTGCAGTCTCGGTTTTACCTACACCACTTGGACCTGCCAACATAAAAATACCGTTAGGTCGGCTTTCATCTGCTAGTTGGGCGCGAGATGTTTGCACTACCTTAGCGATTAAATCTAACCCATGGTCTTGCCCTACAACACGTTTTTTCATTTGCTGTGCAAGGTTTAAAATGCCATGTATTTCATCTTCGTGCATTTTACCTACAGGTATGCCAGTCCAATCTGATATAACCTGTGCAATAAGCTCTTCATCCACTTGCCAATGAACCATATTATGTTCAAAAGCAGTTAACTTTTCTTTACTCTGCTTAAGATTGGCTAAAATTTCATCTGATGAATTTTCTTGATCTGAGTTAATAGACTCGAGCGCCTTATTAAGCTCAGCAACAATTTCTTTTTCTACTTTAAATTGCTCTGTTAATGGCGCTAACTGCTCTTCAATAGTTACAAGTTCAGTTTTAAGTGTGTCTAGCTGCACTGAATGATCTAAACCTGTTTTCTGTTCACGGTGTAGCATCTGCACTTGTGTTTCTATTTCGCTTAATCGATTTACAAGTTGCTCTATAGTGTTTGGTGTAGAGGCTTGGCTCATTGCCACCCGCGCGCAGGCAGTATCTAATAATGCCACCGCTTTATCGGGTAGTTGCCTTGCCGTAATATAGCGATGCGATAAGTGCACTGCACTTTCGAGTGCTTGTTCAGAAATAAATACTTTGTGGTGTTTTTCCATTACGGGCACTAAACCACGTAACATAGCCACTGCTTTTTCTGGCGTTGGCTCTTCTACTTTTACCACTTGGAAGCGGCGTGTTAGAGCAGCATCTTTTTCAAAAAACTTTTTATATTCAGCCCACGTTGTAGCAGCAATGGTTCTAAGTTCGCCGCGAGCAAGTGCTGGTTTTAATAAGTTAGCAGCATCGTTTTGGCCTGCGGCTCCACCGCTACCAATCATTGTATGAGCTTCATCAATAAATAAAATAACCGGGTTAACTGAATTTTTTACTTCGTTAATTAATGATTTAAGACGATTTTCAAACTCGCCTTTCATACCTGCGCCAGCTTGTAATAGTGCTAAATCTAAGCTGTGAATTTTTACATTCTGCAGCACGGACGGTACATCTTTTTGTGCAATTCTTAAAGCTAAGCCTTCAACTACGGCTGTTTTACCTACACCCGCTTCACCGGTTAAAATAGGGTTGTTTTGACGGCGTCTGGTCAAAATATCAACCATCTGGCGAATTTCGAAGTCGCGTCCTAAAATAGGATCTATTTTTCCGGCTTTTGCTTGAGCAGTTAAATCAACAGTAAATTGGTCAAGGCTCGGGGTTTTAGAGTTTGTAGCCGATTGGCTAGCCGTGTTTTGTACTGAATGATTACGCTCTTGCGATTGAGCAACTATTTCTGGCCACGCATGAAGCAACTGCCCTGGCTCTATTTTATTAAATAACTTACTGCAACGGGTTACTAAGCTAGATAAGGTATCGTCTTTTACAAGCGTATAAATAACGTAGGCACTGCGAATGTGATTATCTGTAAACTCAATACTGGTACTTAACCAAGATTGCTTTAATAAGCTAGTAACATGTACAGATAAACTAGGTGATGACTCACTACCGGTTTTAAACGCTTCTAAAGATTGATTTAAGTCTTGTTTTACTTTTTCAATATCAATGTCAAAAGAGCCAAAAATAAGTCTAACATCATCTAGTTGTTGCTCAATCATGGCAAGTAACCAGTGTTCAAGCTCCACTGTAAAGTGGCTTCTGCTATTACAAATTGCAACCGCCGCCTCTAGGCTTTTTCTGCAATCAGGGCTTAGTTTTTCAACTAATTTATTGAGTGTCATCGAAGACATACAGTGTTCCTTTTAATTTTAATTATCCCTTAAACGATAACTTAGTAGGGTTAGATTTTGATTTGTTATTTTGTACTGCTAAAAAAGAATTAATTCCAAGTTGGGCTTTATCCTCTAAAAGCTGGGCTGTATCTAAACATGTAAAATCAGCTTCAATTATTAAACGAAACTGAATAGAGTTTCCTATATAATCTTTTGTGATTTTTTTTGCCAATTGAAACAACTCACCCCTTGGTAAAAGTTGTTTGACTTTGCAAGGCTTATTGGGTTTTATATGCACTTCTATGCTAGAAGACACATCCCATACCTGCTTACCTATCACTGAATCAACCCCGAGCCGCGCATGTTGACCCTCATACATAACTTGACTAGCTAAAGCCGTTTGTTCTTGCAACTTTAGCTCATACCACTGACCAACCATCTGATTTATTTTTACTTCACAGCCAAGATAAGAACCAAGCACACTTTGTAAGTCAAAAGCATTGCGAATTTTTCGGCTGTACAAACCTGAAAAGTGCAACTGATGTTCATTATACCCACCACTTAATAGCCCCAACATTTGAGTATACGGGTCTTTTTTTTTGTCGTTATTTATATGATTTAGTGAAGGTTTATATTTTTTCCAAGCTCGGTAATACAAAGAAATCAGGCGATGGTTAAACATGTCATAAAAATCGCGCATGGTTGTGTCTTTATAGCGCAGCCTTTGCATAACCAGTTCGCTATAAAATTGCGGTAATGCACCAGAGCAGCCAGTTAACCCCATAAATGACACCTGTATATTTACTTTATGCAAGCCATCTTCAAAACCAGCTTCTTCAAGCTTAGTAATTGAATTTCCCGGGTAGCCAAACTTTTGTGTTGCCGTAAATTTTATTAATTCTTGTTTTGGGTTGCTATCGTAGCCAACGTGGCGATAATCAAAGCCACGCTTTTTAAGCTGGTTTTCAATTATGAAAACCGCTTTATAAAAATCGACTTGAGAAGCTTGGGCGATCAGTTGCTTTATCATAATAGTGGTCTGTCACCTACGCGCGCAGGCCACTGATAATATATTTGCTCTTGCTCTTTTAAACGCAAGCTCAAACGTGTGTAACTATTTATAGCGGCAAACTGAGCAAAGAAATGATCCAACACTGCGGCAAAAAAGAACATGCCACTGCCCGAAAAATCATCGTTAGCAAAAGTAATTTCTATTTCGCTGCCAGTTACAAAACTTACCCTGCCTTTTTGAATAACACGCGCGGTTGCAGGCTCAATACTAACGCGATATATATTATCTATTAGCCCTTTGGTTTGAGGCGATGCTCTAAAGTCATATAGACGAAGTACTTCTTTTAATTTATTACACGCATCTTCACCGCTAAACGTATCGAGTGTTAAATGATTAACAAGCTGCCAGCGCGTTGCATCGGCTAATACGGGTCTAACTGCATGTGTAAAAGGTGCTAAACAACGAATTTTTTTAATTACATCGCCGCGCTCTGGCATCAGTAATCCAAGCTCATCATCGCCAAATGGCATACTTGCAGGTAAATTACGGTTGCTACACTGTGCGCGTACAGTGAGTACAGAGTTACCTTCACCATATTCCATAGCGCTGTTTTCAAATTTAGCATCTACCAATGACATAAATGTCTCGGTGCCAGACTCTACATAACCGCCCGCCCACGACGCTGTTTCTCTTCTTATATGCCAAAATAGGTCTTCGTGACCTTGATAATTTGGATGAGTTTGACCATAAAATGGCGCAACGACTTGTTTATTACCTTTGTGATCAAACGCTATAACCTCTGAAATACCAATCACTTCAGAAATTTCTGAGTCCATATAACGCGGTGCAAGTTGATACTCGTATTCACTTATCTCAGGGCGAATTGGCTCAAGTTCTTGTTCAAATAAGTTAATTATTGGCGTGCACCCGAGTAAAAACATATCCTCATCAACCTGTTTCTCAAGCTCACTTGACTCAGTATCAAGGTATATATAGATATCACATTTGTTGGCGTTTTTAGGTAATGCGCCGCGTATACCTTCAAGTTCAAAAAAACGAAACTTCTCAGGAAAAGTAAAGTTTTCGACCAATAAACGATAACCGGCAGCAGAGCGCTGAGAGTAAGGCACAACCGCTTCGTGTGTTTCAAACCCGACCGCTTTTAATTGGTTTTTTGATAAGTATTTAATGCCTTCTACGCCATTATCTATGGCTATACCAATGCTGTGTTTGAATAACAGTTCGTACACTTTAAGAGTATGGTGCCACTGCCCGTTTATATATACGCGAAGTTTTTCTAAACCAGTTTCTGCAAGCGAAACGCCCTTGTATTCACCGGTTAGCTCTAACTTAAATATAGACTTTGCCTTTTCATGCCAACGCGGCTTAGGCGCTACAAAAGGGCTGTTATCAAACTGGGCTTTAGTGATTTCAATGGGCCAAAGGTAGGTTTCGTAACAGGTTTGAAACTTACATTGCTTCATAGAATCAACGTTAGTTTCAACTTCACTTGCTCTTGGGATGACAACACCCGCGGTTGAAAGGTTTTCGGCTTCTAATTTTACAATCGACATAGAAGGGATAGGTGCTTGATAATCTGGTAGCATCTGCCCTAATAAAGCATCCGTTAATTCAGGAAAACTGTCATCTAGCTTTTGTCTAATATTGGCTGTTAAAAATGCAAACGATTCAATAAGCCGTGATACATGAGGGTCTTCAACATGATCTTCACTAAGCTTTAAACGCCCAGCTACTTTTGGGTATTTCTCAGCAAAGTCTTTACCTAAATGACGCACAAATGCTAATTCACGATTGTAATATTTTAATAATCCATCGTTCATAATGATGCCTCAATAATCTTCATACCTAAATTTACGGGCTCTACCTCAGAATCAAAGCTTATAAATTCTGGCTCAGGATCAGCGTATAAAAGCGCATTAATACGCAAGTTTAAAACGCGATTAACCGGTACTTCTTCATCAGTAAATACTTCAACTTCTAAAAATCGTGGCTCAAATTTTAAAATAGTGTTTCTAACTGTCTCGCATAGCAGTGCTCGACCTTCGTGAGAACTGACCGACATACTTGAAAAATCGGGTAAACCGTACGATAAACACGACGTTGAAAGCTCACTATATTGTGTAGGCCACGTATGCCACTGGATTCGGGCGTTAAGCAGTGCTTCTATATCTCTTCGCACACTTTTACGTAGCTCACTTATTGTGATCCCCTCTGTACGCGATGGTGCATCTTGAAAGTCAGGTTCATCATCAATGAGCCTGTCTAAAATTGATGCCTGAAGCTGCTGCTTATGTTCTATCATTTTTGCTCAAATATAAATTATGCTGCTTCTACAGCATTAACTTTTAAATTAGGAATTGTGATCGCCTCATCATTAATAAATAGCATTTTCATGCCTTTACCAATAATGAATTCATCTTTGAGTTCAACCCAATCAGAGACCTGACCTAATTTTTCAAGGTCCGATTCAGCATTGGCATAGACAAGGGGTAAGTGTGCTGTACCTGAAGGGCCTTCTTTAATCGTTATTTCAACACGTAGCCAAATACTTTCTAATACTGAACTTACAGGCTCTACCTTTAACGACTCAATTTCATCAAAATTTGCCAAGTAAAATTCACCATTTGTGCCTAGAACTTCTAAATAAGGATTTAATGTATCGTCCAAGTCGCGTGCCACAGACTCTGCATCATTTAACGAACTTACTCTTAAGGTTTCCATTTGTGCAGAAAGCTCAGCGGCTTCGTCTATTTCACCATCTAACAATGCCACATGCATTTTTAAAAACAATGTGTCTATCTCATCAGCATCATGAAATAATTTAGGGATCCCTTTACCTTTGTAAAAGTCTATTCGTGATTGCTGAGCACGGATCAAATGTCTAAGATTTACAGCACCGACAGCAAACTCAGGATTCTTTTGAACCATAAAGTCGAGTTGTTTATCAGCTTTTTCAAGCTCACCATTTATACAAAGTAGCTCAGCGTAGCTACTTCTGATATCAAAATTTAAAGGCTCATCTTGAAGCTCTGCAGCACATAGGCTAAGTGCTTCAGTTAATTTTCCCTCGCGGATTAAGCTGTGTATTTTCTTCATGGTTATTCCTTTATTTTGTGATGAGGACTGAGCTCTGTTATTAATTTAATGCTCGAGACCATTTGATCTAATTGAAAATGGGGTTGTAATTGTAAAACAGAAAAAAAATGACCCGGATTTGCTTTGTTTTCACTTACTTTAATGCGCGCATTGCTCAGTGGGTATTTACTTCTGATTTGCTCTGATGCAGAGTCTGATGCGGTTGTATAGTTATTTATCCACGCTTGTAAATCACGCTCGCATGCATGAGCATTTATGTAAGAGCCCACTCTATCGCGTGCTAATATTTTTAAATAATGTGCAAAGCGTGAAACACATAAAATGTATTGCAACATAGATGAAAGGCGCGCATTAATATTAGCTGCGCTGGATTCGTAATTATTTGCTTTTTGTACCGATGCGTTGCTATAAAAAACGATGTGCTCTGAGTTAGTAACTGATGATGCTGGGATAAATCCAAGTTCAGAAAACTGCTTTTCAAATTTGCTAGTCACCAATAAATCGAGTGGCGGTTTTGCCTCTTTTTGGTAGGTATCGTTTGCAAAACTATCTTTTGCAAGCCCTGTAACTAGTCCTTTTGACACTTTTCCTGGCTCAATACCTCTAATATGCCCAAACCAACCACTATCGCAATAGGCTCTAATTATTGTTGATACAAACTGAAATGCAGCGTTACCCCATAACATATCTGTTTCGGGGCTTTTAATTTGTTCTTTAAAGTAAAAATCTTGATGGCGTTTACCATCGTTAGTGTAAGGTGCTCTGACTAAAACGTGCGGTAACGTTAAACCAACAAAGCGTGCCTCTTCCATTGATCTAAAGCTTTGCCATTTTACATATTCAGGTTGCTCAAATTGATTGAATAAATCTGCGTAGTACCCTAGATCAGAAAAGTTATCTGCGCCAAAAAGGTTTGGAGACGCTGAACATATAAATGGTGAGAATGCAGCAGCTGCAGTGCGCGAGATTTCTTTAATAGTATCAATGTCGTTATAAATAGTGCCATTAGAGGGCATATTACTAATTTCGTAGTCGCCAATTACCACACCAAAAGGCTCGCCACCGGCGCTATCAAATTCACTTTGATAAAGTAATTGAAAAAAGTAACTTTGGTCGAAATCTATTGCTTTATTGACATCTTTAGAGAGGGTTGCCCAATCACAGTTTAGTACCTTTATTTTTACTTTATTTTCTTTGTCAAATTGCTCTGTTTGAAGGGTTAACCAATATAAACTCCGCCAGCTTGCTTCTAACTTTTGAAATCGCGTGTGGTGAATTATATTATTTAGTTGCTGAGAAATTAGTTGGTCAAGTTCTACAATTATTCTTTGTAAATAAGGACCAAGCGATTCTTTGCTCCAAGAAATGGGAGAATCAGAAGAGCCTTCAAGCCACAATAACAGTGCCTTATCTAAGTTTTTTTCATATAGAAAACGCTCTAATAAAGCATCATTATCGCTAATTCTAGACTGCGACTTTTGATGAAAAGCGTAGTTTTGATTTATAAATGAAAACTCTTCGTGATTCATTTTACTGCATTATCCTTAACGCTAAAGATTGGCTAATTAACCAATCTCTGGAATTTTAGCTACAAGGCGTAATGAAGAAGTAAGTTCTTCCATTTGTAGCCAAGGTCTTAACCATGCCACTGCGTTATAAGCACCTGGCTGACCTGGTATTTCTTTAACTGATACTTTCGCATCGGCTAACGGGTAGCGTGCTCTGATATCTTGACCACCACCCTCTGTCGCATTTACGTATGATAAAATCCAACGGTTTAGCCATGACTCAACATCTTCTGCTTCCATAAAGCTACCAATTTTATCACGCGCCATCACTTTTAAGTAATGTGCAAAACGAGATGTGGCCATTAAATAAGGTAAGCGTGCTGAAATTGCAGCATTAGCTGTTGCATCAGGCGTTGAATATACTTGTGGTTTTTGACAGCTTTGCCCACCAAAGAAAACAGCGTAATCAGTATTCTTGTAGTGACATAAAGGTAAGAAACCAAGTTTACTAAGCTCTGCTTCACGACGATCTGTTATGCCAATTTCCGTTGGGCATTTAAGATCCGGATCACCATCATCACTTGTGAAAATATGCGTTGGTAAGCCTTCAACTTTACCGCCACCCTCAGCACCACGAATCGCAGTACAAAAACCGTATTGTGAAAACGCCTTGGTCATATTAGTGGCCATTGCGTAAGCTGCATTACTCCAGCAGTAGTCACTATTTTCGGTACTTACTGAGCGCCCTGCTTTTGGTTCAACTTCAAACTCTTCATAGTTAAACTCTTCTACAGGTTTAGAAGCTGCACCATAAGGTAAACGTGATAAGAAGCGAGGCATAGTTAACGATACAAAACGTGAATCATCGCTGTCTCTGAACGAGCGCCACTTTGTGTACTCTAATGATTCAAACACTTTTTCTAAATCTCGAGGTTTAGTTAACTCTTCCCAGTTATCAAAGCCGAATAAAGAAGGTGACGAAGCTGCAATAAATGGACAGAAACCAGCCGCTGCCACGTTCGACATTAAGCTTAACGTTTCAACATCTTCTGGGTGGTTAGTAAATTCATAGTCGCCCACAATTGTGCCATAAGGTTCTCCGCCTGGTGTACCAAACTCAGATTCGTAAATCTTTTTAAATGTTTGGCTTTGGTCAAACTCAACTGCTTTACTCAAATCTTTATGCAATTCTTTTTTCTTCATGTTTAAAACACGAATTTTAAGCGTTGAGCTCGTTTCAGAATTCATTACAAGGTGGTGTAACCCACGCCAAGAACCTTCTAGCTTTTGAAACTCATCGCTATGCATGACAACACTAAGCTGTTTTGATATTTTTTGATCAATTAATTGAATTGCTTCATTAAATGTCACAGTCATGTTTTTATTCCATTGAACTGTGCCTTTTAATGCCTCTTCAGTTAACGTTTTAAGAAGCTCTTCTGCGCGACTTGCATCAGTTTGCTTAGTAGCACCAATTGCTTGCTCCAATAACGATGAACTTGCCTCAGCTGTTGACTCTAATTCAGTACTTAGTTGCTCTGCACTCATTTTTCAGTCTCCTCTAGCTTAAGTTCCTTAGCGATAGAATCAAGGTTCGAAGTATTACTTAATACTTCTTCTAAAACATTTTCTAGCTCTTCTGAACGGTCAATCTTAGTCATTAGATCGCGTAATTTATTACGCGTTTCCATTAGTTTACGCAATGGTTCAACCTGATTCACAACAGCCGCAGGCTCAAAATCTTCAATCGATTTAAAGTTAAGACTAACATTAAATTGAGAGTCATCTTCACTTAAAGTGTTTTCAACAACTAAATTTAATGAAGGACTCATACGCTTCAAAACATCATCAAAATTATCACGATCAATCTGAATGAAACGTCTATCTTTTAATGGCTTTAAAACTTCAGTGTTATCTCCTGAGAAATCCCCCATTACACCAACAACAAATGGTAATTCTTTTTTTACTGCTGCACCCTCAGTTTCTACATCATAGGTGATGTGAACGCGAGGCTTACGTACTCGTTTTAATTTATCATGGATACTCATAGAGAACTCCTTTTACTTATGTTTCAGTTTCGCTGATCTTAATGCCAGACAACTTAAAGTACCCGGTCCTAGCATCACTATCTGTTATCAATTCATTTAATAATTCAGGCAGCGATAATTCGCTCCATCGAATCACTTGTTCTATCGTGTAAGACATTGGAGAATGCGGTTCGGTTTTTCTAAAAAACGCCGCTATTTCTTTAAGCTTATTTATTGCATTCTCACGTGAATCAATTGCTTGGCTAATGGCCTTTTTAGGCGCCTCAACTGCATCCTGCTCTTCACCGTTTTGAGTGAGTTGCTCTTGTGTTTGCTCTGATATCAACGCCTGTTCAGCTGCAACAAGTTTGTCTGCAGCAATATGGTTAACAGCCGCCAAACTTACCTCAAGCGCTTGTTTAATATTTGAGGTAGGTTGCGGTTGCCCCGTCACTTTATCCATCACGTCACTAAGCTGGGCAAACTCAGAAATCGCCTCTTCAATATCTTGTTTTAATGTTACAAAAAATTCTGTACTTGTCTCTGCAGCACTTTTTTCGATTAATTCAAAATCAACCGCGCCCTGTGCTAGCTTTTTCTCTCTTTTGTCATCATTAAGCCTCGAAATATCATAGCCTTGCTGATACTCCCAAAATGTAAAAGGGTCTAAGCTAACACTGTCGGTTAAAAGTATGCTTTTAATGGGGATAATCAGAGTCCCCTCACCTGCGGAACCATTCAATCCGCCAAGCGCTGATACTTTGTCTGAAATTTCATCGTCTGCATCAAGGGAGGGATATAGCGCGTCAAAATAATTATCTAATAATTGGCTGGCCACTTTAAAGCCAAAAGCAAGTCCTTTAAAACCATGAATTCGACAAAGGGCTTCAATAAACCACGCTAAATACTCAATATCTTTGCTTTCTGTTTTTAGCGCGTTGCTGCATTGTTCTAATAAAGGTAACCAGTCGCGGGCAAGTGATGAAATACCCTCCTCGTCTACTAGCGCGTTTCTTTCTGCGGCACGAAGTTGGTTTCTTAAATCTTTTAAGGCGTAATAAGTCGACGTAGGAGAAACATCCGAGCGCGGGTCTAAGCCTGCGATTTCAGTTTCAGAAATAGGGGAAATATACTCTTCAAATACAAACATTCCGTCGTCCTAATAATTATCCATAAAACTCCAATAAAGCGGAGTGGATTTCATATTACATTCTTTATATTAAAATACAAGCCCAGTTACAATTGAGTTTAAATCTTAATTGTTGTTTTTATAAAAATAATTAAAATATAATATACTTAATCAATCCATGCCGGAAATTAAAGTAAAAACTCTAAATCAAAAAAGATAGTATTCTTTATATTTAAGATTAACTACTTAGTAAAAAGTGGAATTGTAGCTTCATCTTGAATTTTGTATGTTTCCGATTTGCTACTAAAATTTTCATGGCCATATTTAATTATAATAAAGGTAACATTATCGCGTGCACCTCTAACTAAAGAAGAATGCATTAGCGCCATACCTGAATCAATAATACTATTAGGTTCTAATGACAAACATATTTCTTCATCAGACAATTCGCCTGTTAAGCCATCTGAACAAAGTAAGAAAATATCATTAATATTTGCTTCACCTTGTACTACATCTACTTTAACTTCGTCTGTAACGCCGACAGCACGGGTAATCACATTCGAAAGCGGGTGCGTTTTTGCTTCCTCAACTGAAATTACGCCTTCATCGATAAGATCGTTCACTTGGCTATGGTCCCGCGATATTTGCTGTAATTGACCATTTCGTAGCATGTATGCCCGGCTGTCACCTACCCATAAAACGTAATATTGATTATCTTTTATAAATAAAGCAGTTACTGTACTGCCCGCTGTTTTGCTTCCTAAGTACTGAGCACTGTATTCATTTAATTGACGATTTGCATCTTCAATAGCTGAAACAATATGCGAAACGCTAAGCGTAGCTAGTGTCTTTTCTTCAACTTTTGCTCTAATAACATCTACGACTAGTTGGCTTGCAACTTCACCCGCTTCATGTCCACCCATTCCATCAGCTACTACCCATAAGTTATGGCTATTAATTTCAACATGAGAGTCTTCATTTAATTGCCTAACTGCACCGCGATGAGTTATTGCGTAACTTGTACTTAAATTGCTAATCACTATTTTTTACCTGTGTGTAATTCCATTCCCAATGTTTCCATCGGCCATCTAACATAGCAGCAACTTGGTTAACAGGCGGTAGTCCTGAAGTAACAAGCATCATAGGCTTTATATTGCATGAACCGTGTGTCCACCAAACACTATAATCACCATGCTTTTTATATAAAAGTGCATGAAGGGCGTCTTTTAAAACATCACTTGATAGCTCATCACCTGAGAACTCAAATGCTTCACCTTCTTTATTTTTGTCGCTAGAGGGAGAAATACTAAGCTGCTTTTTAGGCGCTATAAGGGTGCTTATCGATTTAGCAACGTCTTTTCGCCAAGTAAAAAGGTCAACAGAGCTATCGAGCACTTTAAGTACTGTGTCTTCGTACTCTAAGGAGAAAACGCCCGAATTTAATACTTCTATCGGCGCAACTTCTAATGTACTGGCCACTGTAAATGGATAATGACGCCCTACTGCATCCATGCTCGGTAACAGAGTTCCCATTACACCTTTATCACCGACAATATTTGGCGATAATGCAAAATGCCATACAGGGCCTGTTAGGTAGTTATCTTGCCAATTGTCACCCAACTGTTCTTTGCTTACAGCAATAGCTGCTTGCAGCCATTGCTCCCAGTGCTCTGAAAATTCTTTCGAAACGCTGTCTTGAACAAAGTCCCCTAAGCTAGGGACTTTGCCAAGGTAGCCTATATTTATAATCGGGTCGGACATGAAAACTTCTCTACACTTTTATTCCAAAATGGATGTCTAATTGATTTTGGCAATAGCTCAACTTTTGCGTTGTTACCCATGAGAGAAAAATGTAACTCTAAATCCTCACGTGTTTTTGCTCTTTTAGCGCTTAACTCATCCAACATGCGATAAAGCGACCATTCACCTTGGTAAGTTGTATTTACAGAGCGGCCTCCATTAGGTGGAGTGAATACAACTCGCGTTTTACTTTGTCCACTTGCGCCTGGCCAAACAAAGTTAGTAACTCTTAAAGGGCCATGGCGGTAAATCATTGATTGACCGTCAATTTCAATCATTAAGCTCGATGTAGTTTTATCCAACGATAGCGGACGTAAGCCAAACTCAATTCTAGGTGTTGCACTTCCACCATCGAAGAATACCATTTGAATTTGATGGGCTAGTTCAAACATGGCTAAAGTATCAGCGCTTATGCCAATGTCTTTTTCAAACTTCCATGGACTCGAACTCATATCCACACTTGGCGCTACATAGTTAGTGAAGAAGCTATCAATAGTGCCATCTGGTCCAAAGAAGCGTGTAAAGTCTTTCATATTCACTTCTTTTTGTGCATAAGGAGAGAAAGGGTATCGGCCCACAATAGCTGCGTTGTACTCACGTAAAACTTGGCTTTTCCAAATCTCATTTAGGTGTCTGTTAGCGCTATTTTTAGTGATATTACTGGTATCTCTGCTTATATCTAATAACCAGCTATTAAATGGGTAAGGTAGATCACGGCTTTGGAACTCAAGCTGGCGAATGAAACTTGGTTTACTTTTTCCACTGATCTGATCTTTTATCGAAGATTTTAATTGATCACCTCTATCAAGCTTAGTGAGATATACATTAAGCTCTCTGAGGTTTTTCTGAATGTTATCTAATTGCTGAGCATCAATATTTATAACATCCTCAAACGCTTCTTCAACCTGATAACCTGGTAGTTTAATGTCAAACTTAGGCGCTTCGTCAGGTAAAAAACGTTTAATTCTGTTAGCTTTAGTTTGCATTGCAATTTCAGCGGCATTAGCGGCAACTTTACCCGCTGCTTTTTGATTCTCTGACACCGGCAGTTTGGTTAGTTGCACATTTTTTTGTACAGCCATAATAATGTTTTTAATCGGTGCTTCTGAGCCTGCAAGTACATCAGTAATATTCACCCCCTCAGCAGGTGAGCTGTACTGATTCAGGCTTAAATCGTCGATAAATGATTGCCAAAAGAAGATATAATCTTGGAAATAACGCTGCTCTAATTTCTTTTCAATTTCTTCTTTAGAAATATCATAGGTGCCCGTAGCTTCCTCGCCATATACCCAGCTGCTTGCCATCAAATTACCAAGCATTTTACTTTTTTCAACATTAAAAATGCCGTGAAAACCGTTAAAGGTATATAAACCAGGAATACTTCGAGTCAGCTCACCGTTGTTTCTGAATGTGAATTTTTGCGCGCTTTCAAAACTAATAATGTCTGTTAATCTAAACGGCGGAATGCTGCTATCAAGAAAATCAGCTTGTAGGCGTTGGTATGCTCTTTCGGCTATTGGTAACTTAGTTAACTCAGCTCTAGCTATACGCACTGCTTGATTATCTATTTTTGTTTGACTAACCCCCAGCTCTAATAAGGCAGCAATGTGGTTCATTAACTGGTCACGAGTTAGCGCATTTTTATCACCTGGTAGGTTTCTTTCAAGGTATGCATTAAACCAAGCCGAAATGTCTTCACTTTCAAA
This sequence comes from Pseudoalteromonas sp. S327, assembly GCF_005886415.1. NCBI lineage: Bacteria > Pseudomonadati > Pseudomonadota > Gammaproteobacteria > Alteromonadales > Pseudoalteromonadaceae > Pseudoalteromonas > Pseudoalteromonas sp. S327. Next base: position 72,296 of record NZ_PNDP01000003.1, read on the forward strand.
GTACTCAGGTTGGAATAGCATTAAATAGCACTTTAGCGTCTCGTATAAATAGCTAAGGTGCTCTGGATGCGCTTCCATTTCTTTAATTAACGTATTGGCTATATAAGGTTCTAAATACGTTTGTAGAGACCTGTTATAGGCTTGTGTAGATGACTGTTTAATTTCATTAAGCTTATTAAAACCTATCGACTGAGATTCATCGTCATCAACTAACGCAGGATTGTTAGCTGGTAAGTTTCTTAGCGCATTGAGCCTGTCGTTTAATACTAATAAGTTACTTCTATCAAACGAGGCTCCATCTAGCTCCTGATAATTTTCAATGGCTTCATCTGTAGCAGCCATTAAATTATTATTCCATGCAAAGCTAAAGTACCACGAAATAGAAAAACCAATTACCGCAATACTGGCTAAAGAAATACTACCTACTCTCAGCCATTTGTTTTGCTTATCGTGATGTTTGTTAGTACTTGCTAGGTTTTGCTCAGGGAAAATCACACCTTCTAAAACGTTTTTAATAAAGAAGCTTTTCGATTGATTTATATAGCTAGAATCTGCTGAGTTTACATCATTTAAAAAACTAGCTGGCTTCCCTTCTTGAGTTGCACTGGTCAAATACACGCCCCTAAACATAGGGAGTTCTTCATACGCGTTAGGGGTAAAAATTTCTTTTAAAAACGCATCGCCCACACCTTGAAGCACACGAAGTTGTCTCGGAAATTCAAAAATTTTGGCTCGTATTTCTTCATTACGCTCGTTAATCAACCTACGATTAAGCATTTCTGTCAGCTTTGAAATTAACGCGTGAAACTCTTTATTAAACGCTTCAACTTGAGTGTCTTTATCTAGGTCTAACTCAAAAGTAACCCCCCAAACTTGCTCGCATTCCTCTTCTGTAAGCTCGCCAAAAAACTCTCTAAAACCTTCAATTAAATCAACTTTAGAAAGAATGACGTATACCGGAAAAGTCATACCCAACTGATTTTGTAACTCTTGTAAGCGCTGTTTAATTGCGCGGGCATGCAGATTACGCTCTGTTTTAGTTTGACTCATGAGCTCAGAAATACCCATGCTGATCATTACACCATTAATGGGCCGTAGAGGGCGGTATTTGCGTAAGAGCCCTAAAAAGCCTTCCCAGGCGCGCGAGTCATGCTTTGCGTGGCTACTTTGTGTTGTGTATCTTCCTGCGGTATCGATAAGTACGGCTTTATTAGTGAACCACCAATCACAGTTTCGTGTACCACCAACACCATGGACTAAATCAACACCTAACTTATCTTTTAACGGATAGTCTAAGCCTGAGTTATTAATAACTGTTGTTTTACCGGCCCCTGGCGGGCCAATCATAATATACCAAGGTAATTGATATATATTTTTACCTTTAAATAGCTTTACATCTTTGAGTAAATTGATAGCTTCATTCATGCGATTTTTTAACGTGGTGATCTCTTCATTCACCTCGTTACTGCTCGACTCATCGCTTTCAATTAACTCATCGGCCATTTTCTCATCGCGTTTGCTTTGTTGCGTTAAGCTATAAATTTTGGTGATAGCAAACACTAAAATAACAAACAAAATAGTTAATAGCCGTGCTGCTACGCTCTCTAAAGGTATATAGTCGGCAATCGCGATAAGCGGACCACCAAACCAAATTAATAAAGATAACGCCAAAAAGCCGATAATTAACATGGCTGTTTTAGAAGTGAGTACGTAAGTAATTTTTTTTATTTTGTGTGAAAAACTCATGTCAGCCTCATTAAAATAATAAATCGATTTCAATTCGTCGGTTTAGTGACCGAGAAGCTGAATCTGAATTGCTGGCGATAGGCTCTGCTGCACCTTTACCCTCAGGCCATAAACGGCCACTTAGGTTTGTACTTTTAGCCATAGAATTGGCAACTTGCGTTGCACGCGCTAATGATAGATGCCAATTTGATGGATATTTATCGGTACGGATAGGCGTATCATCGGTATGTCCAGTAATTAAAATACGGCCTTTTGTCCCTTCTAAACTACGTGCTAGCTTTTCTAAAATAGGTTGAATGGACGGTAATAATTTCGCATCGCCTTGATTAAATAGACTTTCATTATTTATTGAAATTCGTATACGGTCTAGATTTTTCTTTACTGTAACAATCCCCATCTGAATTTCTGTTTGCAGTAACTGCTCAAGTACTAATAACTGCTTATCTTTTTTATCTACACTTTCGTTTTGCGCTATAGGATGAATAACAGCCAGCTTATCGTTAAGTGAAGTAACGCCATCGTTGAGTTTCATGTTGATAAATAAGTAAACCATTAACAGCACTAAGCCCAGCACTGAAAAAATCACCCAAAGCGGAACTTGATTTCTAAGCTCTACGCCAGCGGCAACACGCTGCTTCCAATTAGGTGAAAGTTTATTGTTCAATGGGCCATCTAATTGATTTAAAAGGTGATACATTTGAGAGCGATATTCTTCTATTTTGGTATCGCCACCGTTGTCTAGCCTGTATTTACCTTTAAAGCCTAAGTTTAAGCAATGGTACTGCAACTCAATAAATTGTTTGTGCTGTTCAGGTTGAGCCAGTGCATTATCAAGCAGGGTGTAAAAGTATTCACCGCCAAACGTTTCTTTATGAAACGTCGATAGTAAACTCTCATCAGCCCACTCCATTGAGCTCCATTTAGAATTTAAAACTGATTCATCTAAAATCGCACACAAGCAGTAACGCGAGTTAGTGATTACATCTTTAGAAAGCCCCTGGTTGCGCACTTCAACTTCAAAGCGCTTTACAGCCTCAACACAGCGATGCTTTAAAGCAGCAATATTTGTCATCTCTTTAGCTTGGCTAATCGAAATTACTATTGAAAAACAATCTGTAGCCGCTTCTAAAAGTGGGTTTTTAAAAATTGAAACTTTAGACGTATTAGCAACACTGCTGGCAACTGGCTCAACAGACATCACTGTTTTATCAGCATCGTTATCAACATTCGGAGTGTTTGAAGTGTCACGCCCTAGTCTACCAGGGCGAGGTTTTATAATGGTTTCATCCATTGAAACTCTTCCTTTAAAAGTTAGGTTCTAATTGCCCAAAGGCTTATTTGTAGCTCTGGGTAATTGCCCGATAAGTGGATAGCGATACCACCACTTGAACGAAGTTTTTCCCAATGTTCACCCTGCTTGTTTAACTCAAAGTAATGAAAACCCGCATGGTATGGGATTTGGCGCGGTGCCGTTGGTAAGTTACTAATGGTAATACCAGGAATTTGGTTATTAACTAAGTCACGTATGGTTTCTACACTACCAATCTTAATTTGTGAGGGCAGTATTTTGCGCAGCTCTTCGTGCGGTACACTTGCTTTGATCGCTAAAACAAATTGTGCCGAGTTAAGTACAGATTTATCTTTTAGTGCGCCAAACGAAATACCAAACTTGCTTTGCTCTAATTTAATTTCTGTCGCAGTTTGTTCAATAACATGACTTAAAGATTGATATAAAAAATTAACTACTTCAGAAAATACTTTGCCCAAATTTTCATGATCGTACTTAGGCAGCTTTGGTACTCTTTTATTCGCAGTACTAAAAGTAGATAGCTCGCCAGCAAGCTCAATAAGGCGGGTATAAAATACATTTGGGTGGAGGTTATTCACGCTAAGTAGATTGTCAAAAACAGCATCGTATTTATTAAGGGTTTGCAGCATGATAAAGTCGGCAACAGAGGTACTCCCTGCATAACCTTGGCATAAACGCACAGAAATACTCTCTGCACGCTGTTTTATCATAGAGCCTATTTCTCTTACTAAACCGAGTAACGGCTTGCATTGACCTACTTTTAAAGAGGCAGGTATGTATTTAGTGTCAAGCTTAATGCTTCCTTCATTGCTTACTTCAATAATGCGCGCCACAGGTAGCAAAATATACCCAGCGAGATCATCAGATGAAAGTACAAGCTTGCTATAAATTTTAGCAACCTGAATTACCTCTTGAGATTGAGCTCCCAAAGAGTCGTCACTAACTGTTAGATCATTTAGCTTATAGCGCGTGACGATATTTTCATCCAGCGCTGAAATATTAATACCACTGTTTTTGATTGCCGGGATAGCAAGGTATACCACCTCATCATACACGTCTTTACTAACCACTAATGGCTCAGGTAAAGGAGTAGACTGTGGCATTTCAATTGGCAGTAAATCAGGCGTAATAGCACTTAAAGACTCAAGGGCAAACTGTCCTGAGTTCAATAATTGTGTGTCTATACTTATATCAATTATGCCCCATGGATCAGATAAATTCCCATTGCATAATTGATTTATTAAGTTAGAAAAATGCTTATCTGATTGTTGAAAATGTTGCGGCCTTAAGAACATCCCTTCAGTCCACGCAACACGAGTGTTATCACCCATTTTACAAATCCTTTTTATCGCTCTCTCATGTATGTTGCAATTGCTTCAACATTCACATCTATATCGTCATAGCCTGTTGGGTCAACCTCTATAACGGCCCTCCACCTTGCTTGGTCGATATCTCTATAGGCCACAACAACACCCACATAACGGGTATTTCTGTTAAGGCTCATTTTGTATTTTTGTACTGAGTTTGGTTGTAGCTCTAACTCATCTTTTTTAAGTAAATCTGGACCCAGTAGCTTTTCAGGCGTTTCGTATAAGCTAAAAAAGTCCTGCGTATCAAAAATTGTTCGTGAACTAAGTTCAAATATTTTCATAACAACTGGCGACGGTCTCTCTGATGTGTCTGGGTTTACATCTTTAGAAACATTAATAATTAAATCAGTTGAAGGCGGCACTATTTTATTTACGGTGGTACACCCAACCGTCAAAAAGAGTAGGCTAATGCTCATAAAAAAGAGCTTAAGTTTAGACATTATTTACTTTCCTTCCTAAAACGTTTCTTGAGTTTTATCATTGTAAGCCTTTAAAAAATCGTCAGATAACGCCATAGCGCCTTTAGCATTAACATCATGCGCTAGCTCTTCATGAAGGCTTTGGTATATCTTCCAACATTTTGCTTCTGACTGGCCTGGAATAATCTTTAATACATTAGAGTTTTCATTTACTTGCTGGGTGATCTGCTGGGGAGAAACCTGCTCTAAAATCCCTTTAAGTACACCATCAGCTCCTGCTAATAAAGCATGTTCATGTCTTCGTGTATCAGTAAAACTTTCTTTAATCGATTCACGAGACGACAGGAAGCTTGCACTATTTCTTATGAATAAATTCTGAATAACATCATCAATATCAGCAGAAAATTTTATAGGGTTATTTTGCTTTGTTTGAAACATGGTTTGATTCAAACGTAATTGATTTTTTACCAATGCTCGTTGTCTTAATGACTCCATCAGCTCGTTTAATAATAAATTTAAACTTTGCCCCATTTCAAACCACAACTCTGGTGTATTGAGGGCATTTTGAAGCTCTGTTTTAACACCTAAACCTTTTAAAAACGCCTCCGATAAAGCGGAATTAGCGCTTGCGGTACTAGCGTGTGTTTGCGCTTGTTTTACTGGCTGCTTAACGGGTTCTGGTGTTTTTTGTGGCTCAACTTTAACGGGTTGTTCTGCCACTGCAACATCATCAAAATGGTTTTGCGGTGAGACTGACACATCAGGGTTCATTAAATGTGATAACCCATCCCAATTTTCAGGAATTTGATTATCAGGCTGTGCCATGTTTTCTTCTTTCATTGAAACAGCAGGCATTGACTCATCTAAAATAGATTCATTTAAAAATAAGTCACTTGAAGAAAAATTATCTATTGCAGGTGCCGGGGCACTATTTCTTAGTGCAAAGTCATCCGTATTTGGGCGTGCTTCATTGTATGCTGTCGTAGATTGAGAATCAGCTAACTCGACCTCAATTTGAAAGTCCCCCACTGTAATCACATCACTGTGTGCTAAACGGTGTTTATTACCTTGACCAAGCGCAGACACGCCAAAATTAACAAACGTTCCGTTAGTAGAGGTATCGTATAAGTAAAACGAATCCCCTTCTTTTTCAATACGGCCGTGTTGGCTAGAAATTATTTTTTCAGGATCAGGCAAGTGCCAATCGCACGCTTCCGAGCGGCCAAAAATAAGAGAGTGTTTAGTTGTTTTAGAAGCTTCAATTTCAGGCGAGAGTCTATGATAACTAGTTATATTTAGTATCAGTTCCATTTGATAAGTTAGTCCCATAAATCTACATTTTTATTAGGATAAAGTAGAAGCGAAACTATTGTCAACATTGAAATTAATATATAAAAATATACACATATATTTAAATTTGAAGACAATGATAAATCTAATAAACCTAAAAACATGAAATCCAATAATTAAATCACCGTTTGAATGTTCCTTTTCCAGCACACTGTAACAAATTTAATCCCAAACAAAATAAAGTGATAAATTACCGATGAATGTACCTTTTACGCCTTTTACAGCGCTTTTACAGCGCTTTTAAGCACGTTATTTTTTAAGTTTAAAAATAAAAACAAATTTTAAGTTAGTTAAAACAGGCGACATAATTAATTTTGTATGAAACTTCTACGCTAGAAAGATTGCTAAAGTAATCTTTTTTTGTAAAAATACTGCCGTTATCAAAGGGAGAATTGATAAAAACGATAAAAACGATAAAAATTCACCTTTGCAATTATTTATATATACACAATAAAAGGATTTATAATGAGCGGTATCAATAATTCTAACGATAAAACTCAGATAGCGTCGCTTGATTCAAATCTCAAAAAACCCCAAGCTAAAAATAAGCTCAATCTAATTGGCAAAAAAATATCTGCTCGTTACTTGGTTGAAGAATTAATTGGCCAAGGCGGTATGTGTTATATCTATCGCGCAAGGGATTTATTTTTAGAAAGCCCAAGCCGCCCTGAAGTGTTTGTTGCGATAAAGGTGTTACTCGAAGAGTTTTCACACTCAGAAGAGGCCATCACTCTCCTAAAAGATGAAACCACTAAAACACAACGGTTAGCTCACCCTAATATAGTTAAAGTCTATTCAGCAGGTTCAGATGGCGATCTTCACTATGTAACAATGGAGCTTGTTGAAGGCGAAACACTTGAGCAAATAATAAAAAGAAATAAACCCACTGGCATGGTGTTTAAAAAAGCCAAAGTAATTTTAGAGCAGTTAGCTGATGCACTGATTTACGCGCATGCACGCGGTGTTATCCACAATGATTTAAAGCCATCGAATATTATTTTTGATTCTAACGGCAACTTAAAAGTACTTGATTTTGGGATTGCAAAACATAAAACCATTGAAGATGCCTATGCTGTTCAAAACCAACAAAATGCCGCAGTTGTAGGTGGTTACACCCCCACCTATGCAAGCCCGGAGCAACTTAAAGGTGCAGAAGCATCAGTTAAAGATGATGTATTTTCTTACGCATGTATAGCCCTTGAACTATTAAGCAGCAAACATCCATTTAACCGCGTAGCAGCTGATAAGCTAGCAAAAGAGACATCGGCAAAACGCCCTAGTAACTGCCCATTATGGTTGTGGGGTAGCTTAAATAAAGCAATTGCATTAAACGCTTCTGATAGATTAAGTTCACTCGACCCCATTACTGCTAAATTAAACCATAATTACAAACCAGCTATCGCACTAGTAGCAAGCTTAGTGGTTGCTACAGTATTAGCAGGGCAATATTACTTATCTAACGATAACAATGTAAAACAGCTCGAAGCAAAATTAGATAATGCTCAGGCTATAAATCAGCAAGTAAAAACGTGGATGTCGTGGAGTGGCCCAAGCATACTCGATAAGCTTTCTGAAATACCGCCGCAATACGAAGTTTTAAAGCAAGGCTTATTGCGTGTAAATCAAGAGAGTGTTTTGCAAAGCTTTGATGGTATGGCTAATCAGCTAAATAATAGTGGTGATAAGTTTAAGAACTTCGACGAAACAATAGATGTATACACTCAAGCGCTTGAATACTACCCAGATTCAGAAAAGCTTTCTGTGCAACTGGAAAGCATTTTAAGAGAAAGACAATCTATTATTTTTGATATTACATCGCGAATTAATTTACTTTTAGAGCAATCTCGTTATAACGAAGTTGATAACAATAGTATTCCTCAGTTAATTCTTGATTTACATGAGGTAGATAAAACTTATGTTTATCAAGTATCTCCTACCCACTTCGAAAACTACAAAAAAGCGTTAGAAAACGCAATCGCTAAAGATGATGTAGTCACTCAAAGTTCTTTAATATCCGTTGGTAAAGCCATTTTGGATAAAAAACAGAAATCTGAAGTTAGCTTTGAAAGTTTACTACAAAGAGAGTCTGCAATAATCGCGTTAACTGATTATCAAGATAAACTTAATCAAGGTAAGGAGGTAGTCTTCCCTTCAAATGCTGCTTTAGTGTTTTATGAACAACGCTTCGAACGCTATTCTAAGCAACTAACTGTTATAGATAAATATAAAGATTTAATTGCACTAGAGGAGTTAATTGACTCAGAGTCGACTATTTTGCCCAATGATTTTCCTTTATTAGTATCTATCAGGCAAGAATTGTCAAAGCGCTATATCACAATGGCCAATAGCTTAATGAAAAAAAGAATGTATCGAACAGCTGAAACATTAGTTGAGCGAAGTGAAGCTATAACAAAGTCCTTAGATAGTATTATGCTGTAGCACCATTAGTGTATTTGAAAGTTTTTAAATAATAAATATAAAAGCTATGAATTTAGGAAAGACAAATATTATCTACTTTATTACTTCCTTACTTTCATGGCCCTATTTTAAAATAATAATTTTACGGAGCTCACATGAAAAAAATAACCGCACTTGCAGCATTACTCATCTTAAGTGGCTGTGCAAACACTTCAAATATGAATGAAACTGAACAAAAAGTTGAAGACAATGTTGCCGATGTTCAGGCTGAAGTAGCCGAAGTGGTTGCTCCAATCTCACTTACCGTAATTACTAACCCTAATGACGCTCGCGTACGTATTATGAATATCAAACCGGTATACCAAGACGCGATCGAACTAAAAGAAGGTGAATACGATATTGAGGTAAGCAAACCAGGTTACCAAACTTATCGTAAGTGGGTTGTGGTTGATAAAAAAACCATACTTACAGTAGAGTTAGATGAAGTAGCCAAAACTGAAGCTGCAAACTAAACACCGTGTAAAATTGTATTTATGCCTTTAAATATACATTAATTTAAAGGCATAACTCTCACGTTTTCTGCAAAAAATGTAATAGCCCCTATTACACTCACATTCCCAAAAATACACAGCCATAACACCACTATAAAACGACGTTTTTGCGATTTATGCCTAAGCCATTGCTGTGCAATGAGTGCGCCGGGCCAACCGCCTAGTAACGACAGTAACTGAAGCGTGCGCTCGGGTGTGCGGTTTACTTTTTTATGCGCTGATTGTTTAGCTTGTCGTTTATCCCATGCGTACATTATAAAAGTAAAAAAGCTTAAACCTGTAAAGTAGCTTGGTATATAAATGCTCATATTATAAAGCCAATGAGCTTGCCAAACTGCGACCAAAAAAAGCAGTGAGAAGGTGATTAATGTTTTCTTTATCAATTCATGATCGCCTATACTAAAAAGAGTTAAACCAAAATAATAAGAGCCAAATTATGACATACTTTAAAGCCCTATTTTTAGTATTATGCTTATACGCCTTTAATAGTTACGCCGCTGATACCCCAAGCAACCTTGATAAAGAACTCGCTGTATTTAAACCTTATTTAGGTACTTGGCAGGCCGATTTTGACGTACCTAAAGGCGCAAAACCTGTACAAGATGTTGGCCTCTGGGAGCGCGCATTAAATGGTAAAGCTATACATACCAAGCACTCTATTAATGAAGGTGAGTATGGTGGGGAATCAATGATTTTTTACGACAGTAAAAAAGAGTCAATGGTGTTTTACTATTTTACTACCGCAGGTTTTTACACAAAAGGCACCATGAAAGTGCTCAGCCCTACCCAATTTGTAGCGTATGAAGAGGTAACAGGCAGTAAAGAAGGTATTACTAAAGTGCGCTCGATCAGCGAGCTAAAAAACGATACGTTTGTAGTTTCAACTTCTTATTTAAAAAAGGGTGAGTGGACTAAGCCCGAGCAGCGTACTTATACACGCAGCACTAAAGCCGTTAAATTTAAATAATGGCCATTCGCTTACAATACAAAAAGGCAGCCTAAGCTGCCTTTGTTATTTATAAAACCGCTATTATTTAGCAAACTTTTTAAATGGTTCGTCAACTGGTGTATCAGCAAGGTGGTTAGTGTAGTTGCTCATTACTTTTTGCGATAAGCCTACAACAATTTCTAGTAGTTGCTGTTTACCGTAACCTGCTGCAAAAAACTTCTCAATTTGCTCATCGCTAATTACGCCGCGATCGCGTGTCATTGCAAGCGTTGTTTCACGCAGTGTTTCAAGTTTTGCATCTGCAAGTGGTGTTTTGTTTACTAGGGCATCAACAATATCTTGGTCTACATTCATTGAAGCGGCAATTGCGCTGTGTGCTGGTACACAGTAATGGCACTCGTGCTCAACATTAATTGTTTGCCATACCACAGTTAGCTCTTCTGCGTTAAACGAGGTGTTTTGAAATAACTCATGCAGTACTTGGTAACCTTTAAGTAGCGTAGGCGCTTCGGCCATTACGGCATGAAGGTTAGGCAACATGCCAAATGCTGCTACTGAATCAGCCATAAGCGATTTTGATTCTTCTGGTGCGTTGTCTTGAGTATATAACGTAAATTCTGCCATGTTCTGCTCCAATAAATTAATGTGTTTGAGTAACCTGGTGTCAGGTTAAGTAACTTCGAGACACATATTATTTGATTTTGAACGACTGTTCAAGTTAAAATTGAGCATACGTTCAAAATAGTTGAGATTAAAATGGCAAACAAAGTTAAATTTGAGCGCGATAATGTAATTCGCGTTGCAAGCCAATTATTTTGGGAAAAGGGGTTTAACGCCACCTCAACCCGCGATTTACAAGAAGCCATTAACATGCGCCCAGGCAGTATATATGCGGCGTTTGGCTCTAAAGAAGGCCTATACAGCGAGTCTTTAAAAGACTACACAGTACAAATGAAAAGCCAAATTGACGGGTTTTTAGCAAGTTCTGACTCTGTTTTAGGTGGTTTGCGTGCGTTTGTAGAAAACGTAATTATTAAAACCAAAGACTGTAGCCCAAGTGCTATTTGTATGTTGGTAAAAGCAAACAGCGAATTTGCAGAAAAAGACGCCTCGTTATACGAGCTAAGCTTAGACCTATCGGCAAAATTTGAAGCCTACTTAACCACCTTATTTGCTCAAGCCATTAAAAATAATGAGCTAAGCAGCAACCTTACCGCGCTTGAATACGCGCAATTTTTTCAGGTGCAATTTACTGGGCTGCGTGGCTATTTTAACCGCCCAGGGGTTGAGCAATTAGCGCAGCCAATGATCAACCAAATGTTTGCCTTGATCAAAAAACTATAACGTTCCGCATTACTAACTTCTAAAAAGTCTCAACTAAAAAAGCGGCTAATTGCTGTGAATTAGCCGCTTTTTATATTTGCTAGGGTTGAGCTTTACTTACGTTTTAAGTTTATTAAGCTCGCTATCTTGCTGCGCTACCAGTGCATTAAGCGCTTCGCTACTATCGCCAGCTTGGGTAGATAAATCAGCAAGTTGCGACGCAGCATCTGAAATAAGCGTAAGGTTACGGTTTATCTCTTCGGTTACTAAGCTTTGTTCCTCAGCTGCGGTGGCAATGTGGGTAATTTGATTAGTAATTTCATCTACTTTTACTACCACACTGTGCAGTGCTTCAAACGCCACTGAGGTTTCGTCTACTGCGCTTTGCGCGCGTACTACGCCTTTTTCAATTACGGTCGATGCATTACCTACTTCTAACAATAAGCTATCTATAAGTTGGCTAATATCATCGGTAGATGAGCGTGTTTTAGACGCCAGTGCACGTACTTCATCGGCAACTACCGCAAAGCCTCTGCCGTGCTCGCCAGCGCGTGCTGCCTCAATGGCGGCATTAAGTGCAAGTAAGTTGGTTTGCTCTGAAATGGTTCTGATCACATCTAAAATTTGCGTAATATCTTTACTACGCGAAGCCACTTTTTCAACCGCTTGGTTAGCTTCTTTTATTTCTTCAGACATGGTTTTCACTTGGCTCATAGCCGATGACAAGCTCGACTCACTGCTAACGACTAAACCATTTATTTCATCCGCTTGTTGAGCAGATTGCTCAGAGGCTCTGGCAACTTCAAGTGCGGTGGCGCTCATTTCGTTCATAGCGGTCACTACGCTTTCAATTTCTTGAAACTGCGATTGCACATTATGTTTTGTATCAATAGCGATATGCTGTGCTATTTCGCCTTGCTGTTTTGTTTGCGACGATACATCTTTAAGCTCTGCAATTAAGCCACGTAACTTAGCTAAAAAGGCATTAAAACCACCCGCAAGCGCAATTAGCTCTGCGTGGGTATCTACATGGAGTGTGTGAGTTAAGTCACCTTCTGAGCTGGCAAGGTTATCTACACGCTGTTGAATTTGCTCAAGGGGTGCAACCACAGTGCCCACTACCACTTTCATAATAATAAAAGCAATTAAAGCAATAACAGCACCGGTTATTAAAATAACAACACCGAGCTGATTGGCCGAGTCACTCATGTTTTTAGCTAAGGCATTAGGCCCCTCTAGTGCTAAATTACTTGGCACTTCAATAAGTAGGCTCCACTGAGTGTTAGCCAGCTTAATGTTAATTGGGTAGTTAACTAAATACTCGCTAGGTGTTTTAAAAAGGCCATGTTGCCCTTTAAATTTAACCAGCTCACTGTAAGTATTGCTACTAACCGCCTCTTTAAATGGGCGGCCTAATTTAGATTTATAATGACTGCTGCCTACAATTAAACCTATATCACTTAAAAGTGTTACTTTTGCTTGGCCGTTATAAAGTTCGCTCGAAAGCTTTTCGGTTAAGCCCTGAAACGTAGGGAGCGTTAAATCAACGCCTGCTAAACCAATAAAGCGGCCCGATTTAGTAATAGGTACGGTTAAAGAGGTAAGCATAACCGAATCGCCAGAAGGTATTTCGTAAAGGTAAGGTTCCATAATACAGGGCTTAAGTGTATCTTTTGCGCATAAATACCAATGCGCTTCACGAATACCAAATTCGTTTAACGAGGTCAGGTATTTATCGGCAGCGTTAGCTACTTTTTGCTGCTCAATAATGCCGTTTTGGTCACGCGTTATATATACTTCTAACGTGCCATCGCCATTAACTGAGTGTTTATATCCTTGCTTAAATTGCGCGTCTTGCCCATCAAAGGCATTGGCTTCAAACTGCGAATAAATTGACGATAAAAACCGATTTTTTTCAAGTATAGACCGGTTAATGCTCACTACCGTGTCGCGGTTTAATGTTTGAGTATTAGCCGCATCACCAAGTAATGCAGCTAATGAGTTTGGAATTCGGTAAGCTTCGTTGATAAATCCGGCAATTTTTTCGCCGTAAGCAGCCGCGTTTGCGCTAAGCTTTTGCTCAACTTCGGCCACGATATAATTTTCAGATTCTTTAGCGAGCGCCTCGCTGTTTGATGACATTTGCCACCATAAAACCCCAGAAAGTACTAATACTGTTAAAAATGTACTCCCTACAGTTATCCATAATAACTTTTTTGCTAACGTGAGTTCTCGCACTTAAATTACCTTTTGTTAAAACACCCCTACAGTTTAATATACAAACTGCATCAAGCCATCAATAACATAAAATAATTTAAGTTTTTTGAACAATTAAGCCTAACGCTTGGCCAAAATAGCAGTGGTTATCGTGGCACCTATGAGTAAAGCAACGCTCACCCACAAACACGCTACAAAGCCATAAACCTGAAACACCCACCCCGAAAGCACTGTGCCCAGTAAACGCCCCATGGCATTGGCCATGTAATAAAAGCCAACATCAAGCGATACACCATCGCTTTTAGCAAAGCTGACAATTAAGTAACTATGCACAGATGAATTAACGGCAAATACACCGCCAAAAATAAGCAAACCTATAATCAGCGTGGCATGCACGGCCACATCAAGTTGCATAAAAAGTGCTAATAGTGCTGTTACACCACTTAGCAGCAACACCCATAAATAGGCATGTTTAACGGTATCAACGTTTGAGTTACTGGTGCCGGTAATACGCGGCGCTTGCGATTGCACACCACCGTAGCCAATTACCCAAAGTGCCATAAAGCCACTTACCCACCAAAAGTTCCAGTTAAACTGCTGGGCTAAATAAATAGGTAAAGCCACTACAAACCATACATCACGCGCGGCAAACAAACATAACCGTGCTGCGCTTAATAAATTTATTGCACGGGATTTAGAAAATAGATCTTTAAACTTAGGCTTATTTTTAGCCTTGCCCATGTCGCCTTTTAAAAATACAACGCTAATAATCCACGCAATAGTGAGTAATAAAATTAGGGCTTTTAAAGCACCTACAAAACCCAGTACCGTAAGGAGTAAACCACCTAAAAAGAAGCCGACCCCTTTTAACGCATTTTTTGAGCCCGTTAAAATAGCCACCCATTTATAGAGCTGGCCTTGGCCGCTTTCTCCCTCGGGCACTAAGTGTTTAATGGCGCTTTTGGCGCTCATTTTATTTAAGTCTTTTGCTATGCCGCTAAGCGCTTGCGCGGCCATAACATAAGCTACGGTGAGCCATTCACTTGGCGCGCATAACATGGCAAGCGCCATTATTTGCAGCGCCAAGCCAAAGTTCATGGTTTTATTAAGGCCTAAATGAGCCCCTAGCCAACCGCCCACTAAATTGGTGATCACACCAAAAATTTCGTAAAGCAAAAACAGCATGGCAATGGCCAGCGCACCATACCCTAACTGATGAAAATGCAGCACCACCAGCATACGTAGTGCGCCATCGGTTAAGGTAAATGCCCAGTAATTACCGGTAATTATTAAATACTGTTTTATTGCTGTAGGTAAATTAGCGAGTTGCTCAAACATGGTTAACGCCCTTAAAACCTTTAATTAATGGTTAAACCAAGTCACTTTTAGCAACTTTAAGCATAAGCTCGGCAGTACGATTAGCGTAGCCCCATTCGTTATCGTACCAAGCGTATAACTTAAGCTGGGTATTATTAATAACCATGGTAGAGAGCGCATCAATAATGCTACTGCGTGGATCGGTTTTGTAATCAATCGATACCAGCGGTTTTTCTTCGTAACCTAATACGCCAGCAAGCTCGTTTTTAGACGCCTGAGCAAACCATTCATTCACCTCAGCGGCAGTTACACCACGCTCAAGCTCAAATACACAGTCGGTAATTGATGCGTTAGTTAAAGGTACGCGTACGGCATGGCCATTTAACTTACCTTTTAGCTCAGGGAATATATGCGTAATGGCTGTTGCACTACCGGTTGTGGTAGGTATTAAACTTGTCCCGCACGAACGAGCACGGCGTAAGTCTTTATGTGGCGCATCAATAATAGTTTGGGTATTGGTAATATCGTGAATAGTGGTCATTGAGCCGTGCTTAATGCCTACTTTTTCTTGCAGTACTTTTACAATAGGCGCTAAACAGTTAGTCGTACACGAAGCCGCAGTCACAATTTTGTGCTCATCTGGGTTATATAAATTATCGTTAACGCCCATAACCACATTTAAAATGCCGTCTTCTTTTACCGGAGCGGTTACCACAACGCGCTTTACACCTTGTGCTAAATATTGATTTAACAGCTCAGTGGTTTTCATTTTACCGCTGGCTTCTATTACAACATCGCAATCTGACCAATCGGTATCGCTAATGGTTTTGTTATTGGTAACGGCAATAGTATGTTTACCCACACTAAAGCTATTCTCGTTTGCTGTAACATTTTGGGCTAAACGCCCGTGCACTGAGTCAAACTCTAATAAATGGGCATGTGTTTTAGCATCGCCCGCTACATCGTTTACTTTAATAAATTCTACTTCTGGCCACTCTAAAGCCGCGCGCAGTGTTAAACGTCCCATACGGCCAAAGCCGTTAATACCTACTTTAATTGTCATAATAAATACCTTTAGTAAAGTTATATCAATTTGCTTAATTAACAGCAGCTTGCTGCACGCTCTGGGCGATTACCCATAGCATTGAGTCGATTTAAATCGTCGTTATAAAACGCAGAATTTTCGTTTCGTGTTTGCGTTAGTACGCTAAGAGCCCATTGTGGCAGGGCTTTATTAATACTGTAATACACCCATTGATTTTGCTTACGGTCGCTCAATAAGCCACATTGCCTAAGTTGCGCTAAATGGCGCGACACTTTAGGTTGGCTCAGTTCCAGCGCAGCAACAAGCTCACACACACATAGCTCTTGCTCATGGCTAATTAATAACATGGCTTTTAAGCGCGTATCGTCGGCTAAGCATTTGTAAAATTGAAGTGGGTTGAGTTGTTCCATAGCATCCTCGTTTAGTTAGTGTGCATACAATAAAACAAAATAAGAATATATGAAATAGTGAATATACGAATTTTCGTATATTTATTTAAAAGCCCGCTTCAATTAATGTGATCTCTAGTAAATTGCAGCACACAAAAAAGCCCAGTGGCAAAACCACTGGGCTGTTCAAGCATTAACTAATCAGTTAATTAAATAACCGAAAGCTCTACTTCAATGTTACCGCGTGTAGCGTTTGAGTATGGGCATACTTGGTGTGCTTTATTTACCAGCTCTTGCGCTGCTGTTTTATCCATATCACCGAGTGATACTGCTAATTTAACTGCAATGCCAAACCCGCCTTCAATCGCGCCAATAGATACTTCAGAGTTAATGTGTGTATCACTTGGTAGCGCAATTTTTTCGCTACCTGCTACAAATTTTAGTGCACCAATAAAGCACGCTGCATAACCAGCTGCAAATAATTGCTCTGGGTTAGTGCCTTGTCCGTCGTCACCACCTAGCCCTTTTGGGGTTGATAAGTTTACATTTAAACGGCCATCGTCTGATTTAGCTACACCTTCACGACCACCGGTTGCAGTTGCTTTTGCTGTGTAGGCAACGTTTTGTAATACATTCATAGTGAACTCCAAAGTTTATCAATTAATTTAATTTGCATGCAAAATAATAGGTCAAGTAATTAGAGATTGCAAATACTTTGCATGCAAATTAAAATGTTTTTTAAGTTGAAGGTATTAACGCACTAGGAGTTAGGTATGTCATTTGAGCAATTAAAATTAAAAAATCAGCTTTGTCATAGGTTATATATGGCATCAAATAGCATTGCACGTGCTTACCGTGAGCCTTTAGCTGCACTTAATTTAACGTATCCGCAGTATGTAGTAATGATGGCGCTGTGGGAGCAAGACAAAATAACCATAGCGCAGCTAATAGATAAAACCGCTATTGATGGCGGCGCTATGACCCAAATACTCAAAAAAATGACCGAAAAGTCTCTGCTGGCTGTTATTAAAGATGAGCACGATAAGCGTAAGCGCCTAATTCAGCTTAGCCAAAGTGGGCAAGCCCTTAAAAACGAAGCTGCTGATATTCCAAAAAATATATTATGTAAGTTTGAAAGTGTAGAGCCCACACAAGCCAAACAGCTAATGCAGCTGCTTGATTTAGTAATAAGCGATTTAACAACTAAAAACGATGATGAGTTAGCCAACTAACGCGGTTATTTTTTGTTGAATAAACGCCCTAAATGCGCTGATCACCGGGGTCATTTGGCGCCGATCGGCGTACATCATATAAAGCGGTAGCGGATCGCTTTGCCACTCGGGGCATAAATGAACGAGCTGCCCGCTTGCTAAATCATCAATAACATCTAAGTACGACTTATACGCAATACCTTTGCCTTCTAGCGCCCAGCGCCTAACCATTTCGCCATCGTTAACTATGTGTTGGCAATTTAGCTGCACTTTTTGCACTGCGCCATTTTTATAAAATCGCCACTCTTTAAACACTTCGCCAAAGCGCATAAAGGTAATGGTGGTGTGCTGCGTTAAGTTAAGTGGATGTGTAAGCAATCCATTGTTTGCTACATATTCAGGAGAGGCCACTAAAATACGCGCATTATTTAAAAAAAGTGGCGCTGCAATTAACTGCGAATCTTTTGGTACACCAAAGCGCAGTGCGATATCAATTGATTGGCTGTAAATGTCGCTTACTTCGTCACTTAAGTGCAATTTAAGTTTTACATGCGGGTAGTGTGCTAAAAACTCATTAAGCCATTCACTTAGTTTATTGCGCCCTAAGTCGCACGGGGCCGATACCTGTAGCGTTCCCGTTACTTCGCCCACTGCGGTTTGTACTGCAGCTACCCCTTGTTGAATAAGCGAAAGGGAGTCTTTGGCGTAACTTAAAAACTGCTCCCCTGCCACACTTAAGCGTAAGCTGCGGGTAGAGCGAATAAACAGCACGTTTCCTAAATCTTTTTCTAGGCGCTTAATAGCTGCACTTACCGCCGCTGGGGTTTGCTCGTTTTGTCGTGCAGCTTCAGAAATACTGGCGCAACTGGCTACATCTATAAAAGTTTGAATATCGTTAAATGATCGCATATTTTCAATTAAAATTTGAAAGTGCTTTAGTTTTTCATGTCTTTTTCTATTTTTCAACTGAGCTATAGTGCTTATAAGTTAAAAACACTTGGTTAAAATCATCAGGAACGCACATGAAAGCATTTGGCTACACCAAAAACTCTAAAACGCTTACAGCAAGCTCTATACAAGCAATTGAACTTGATACCCCAACTGCCACCGGGCACGACCTACTTATTGAAGTAAATGCTATTTCGGTAAACCCTGTAGATACAAAAATACGTGCAAATGTAGCGCCAGAGCAAGGTTACAAAGTATTAGGTTGGGACGGCGTAGGCGTTGTAAAAGCCGTTGGCGAGTCGGTATCGTTATTTAATGTGGGAGATCGTGTATTTTACGCCGGCGATTTATCGCGCCAAGGTAGTAATGCGCAATTTCAATTAGTTGATGAGCGTATTGTAGGGCGTGCGCCTAAAGCATTAACCGACGCACAAGCCGCAGCGCTGCCGCTAACCAGTATTACCGCTTACGAAATGCTATTTGATCGCCTGCAAGTGCCTAAAAATAAGCAAAATACTCAGCAATCTATTTTAGTTATTGGCGCTGCAGGAGGCGTTGGCTCTATTTTGGTACAGCTTGCAAAGCAGCTTACTGGGCTAAAGGTGGTAGGTACTGCGTCACGCGAGCAAAGCGTAACTTGGCTTAAAGAGTTAGGAGCGGATCATGTGCTCGATCATACTAAAAACTTAAACGAGCAGCGCCTAGAGCTTGGTTTAGCTGAGTTTGATTACGTTATTGGCTTAACTCATACCGACCAATACCAAGACCAAATAGTGGAGTGTATTAAACCGCAAGGTAAATTTGCGCTAATAGACGACCCTTCATCGTTCGATATTTTAAAGTTTAAGCGTAAATGTATATCGGTGCATTGGGAGTTTATGTTTACCCGCTCGCTATTTACTACCGCCGATATAACAGCGCAGCACACCTTACTTAATGAAATTAGCGAGCTGATAGACTCAGGTACACTTAAAACCACGCTTGGGCAAAATTTAGGCCCAATAAACGCCGCTAATTTATATAAAGCGCATCAAATTTTAGAATCGCACACATCACGCGGTAAACTTGTTTTAGAAGGCTTTTAAGCATGAACCAGATTAAAAAAATACTTTTAGCAGCAGCCTGCAGCACCGCATTTTTAACCAGCAGTGTGTTTGCTAATACCGCTAATCAAAATGCTGATTTAAAAACAGTAGCCACATTCGACGCGCAGCACCCACCGGGTAATATTGCTATTACGCCCTCGGGTCGTAAGTTTTTATCGGTACATGGATTTTACGGCCAAAAACAAAAAATTATGGAGCTATTAAGCGATGGCACCACCAAACCCTACCCTAATGAAGAATGGGCATACGCGTACAAAAACGGCAAAGGCTTTTACGATGTACTTGGCATAAATGTATCTGCCGATGGCGTATTATGGATGCTTGATACATCAGGCCCTGATCATGCTGGGCGTTTAGTCGGTTGGGATACCAACAAAGAGCAGCTGCATAAAATAATTTATTTAGCTAAACCCACAATTACCGACACCTCGTTTTTAAACGATTTAGTTATCGATAATAAACACGGCGTTGTATACATTGCCGACACCGCACAAGGCAGCCAAGCCGCTATTATTACCGTAAATTTAAAAACAGGTGAGGCGCGCAGAGTCTTACAAAATAGCCCATACACCACAGCCGAAAACATCGACATGGTCATTGAAGGGCGCACCATGAAACTAGGCGGCCAACCAGCACGTTTAGGCGTAAACCCAATCACACTCGACCCAAGCGAACAGTGGCTTTACTTTGGCTCTATGTCTGGCACATCGGTTTACCGTATTGCCACAAGCGATATTAACAATAAAAGCCTGAGCGCAAGCGCCCTTGAAAGTAAAGTAACGCGTTACGGCACTAAACCAATTTCAGATGGCATTATTGTTGATGGCGGCGGCAATGTGTATGTTACCGATATAACCAACGGCGCAATTGGTGTAGTAAAACCAAGCGGTAAATACCACGTATTATTTAAAGACGAGCGCTTAAGCTGGCCTGATGGCTTTAGTTATGGCGCCGATCATAAAATATATTTTACCGTAGATGAGCTACACCGCTCGCCAGTATTAAATAACGGTAAAAATGCCAGCCAAGGAAAATTTAGTGTGCTGTCGTTCGACCCACTAGTAAAGGGTAAAGTAGGCCGCTAATTACCACGTATAAACCATACGCCACGCACCTGCTGCGTGGCTTTTTGGTGCAACTTTTAAGCCTTTTAGCCCCAAAATGGTGCTAAGCGCTCAAAAGTTATTTTTAGTGTTTTAATAAATATCTGATTTGTATTCATAAAATATTCAATTAACAGTTGGCATAATTCTTTCAAAGTACAGATGTGTTCAGTGAAACTTTCAAGGAAAATACCATGGCTAACCTATACCACACCCTTTACCTACTATGGCGTTTAGACATTAGCGTATGGCAGGTAAACGATCCGAGTAATACCCATACCACGTGCGATAAAGAGCGAGTTTACAGCCGATAAATTTCGTATTTATAGGCTTTGCAAGCGCGGCCATTGCGTTGTATTGTTAAGTAACTAAAAACAATATGATTGGAACGTGTATGCACGCCTTAGAAGTAAATTTTGATGGCTTAGTTGGCCCTACTCACAACTATGCGGGTTTATCGTATGGTAACGTTGCCTCGTTAAATAATGCGGCAAGTTTTTCAAACCCTCAAGAAGCTGTGTTACAGGGCCTTGAAAAAATGAAAGCCATGCACGACAAAGGCCTAACACAAGGTGTATTTGCGCCCCATGCACGCCCCGATTTAAACGTACTACGTCGCTTAGGTTTTACCGGCAACGACTCGCAAGTTATTCATAAAGCATTTAAAGCAGACCCTATTTTATTGCGCGCCTGTTACTCGGCCTCTGCAATGTGGACTGCCAATGCCGCTACTGTTTCTCCATCGCCAGACACCCTCGATGGCAAAGTGCATTTTACCTCAGCTAATTTAAACAATAAGTTTCATCGCTCCCTAGAGCCTGCTACAACTACCCGCTTACTAAAAGCCATGTTTAATAACGATAGCTACTTTGCACACCACACGCATTTACCCGATCAGGGCTTTTTTGGCGACGAAGGCGCAGCTAACCATACCCGACTTTGCGACAGCCACGGCGAGCAAGGCCTAGAAATGTTTGTATTTGGTGCAAGTGCCTTTAACAGCCAATTACCAAAACCGGCTAAGTTTCCTGCAAGGCAAACACTTGAAGCCTCAGAAGCCATTTGCCGATTACATAATTTAAAAGAATCGAGCCAAATTTTACTGCAGCAAAATCCAGATGTAATAGACCAAGGCGTGTTTCATAACGATGTAATTGCAGTAGGTAACGCAAACGTATTGCTTTGCCACCAGCAAGCATTTTTAAACCAACACGATGCCCTGCAAGAAATTCGTGATGCCTACACCGGCAGCAAACAGCTATACATAATTGAAGTACCTACCGATAAAGTAAGCATTAGCGATGCAGTAAGCAGTTACTTATTTAATAGCCAATTAGTAAGCCTAGACGATGGCTCAATGCTATTAGTAGCGCCACAAGAGTGCCAACGTAACAGCGCAGTAAACGCCTACATTGAAGAAATGATTTTAGCCGATAACCCAGTAAACCAAGTGCAGTTTTTTGACCTGCGCCAAAGTATGCAAAATGGCGGCGGCCCTGCCTGCCTGCGTTTACGTGTAGCCCTTAACCAACAAGAGCTAAGCGCAGTAAACCCAGAGGTTATTTTAACCGATACTAAATACACACAACTTTGTGACTGGGCAAAGCGTAACTACCGCGATAAGCTAGGTGCAAGCGACTTTGCCGATTCAGCCCTACTTACCGAAAGCTACCAAGCACTGGATGAACTAACCCAGCTGCTTAATTTAGGCTCGGTATACGACTTTCAATTAGAAGGTTAATACTCGTCAGCAAAAAGCTAATACAAAAATAGCGAGCCAAGGCTCGCTATTTTTATTTGTGCTTATGCTAATGGAGTTTAAAGGTTTTATTTACCGTTATTAACCGTTACTGCCGATGCCATCGACTCAGATATATGCAGCGTACGCTGCGGAAACGGAATACTCAGCCCCGCGCCTTCTATGGCTTCTTTAACGCGTTTATTTAAATCCCACACGGTTTGCCAGTAATCGCCATTTACAGCCCATGCACGTAATTGAATATTTACTGCGCTTTCGCCTATTGAGGTAACCATTACTTTAGGCGCTGGCTCTGCGAGTAATCGGCTTTCTGATTCGGCAACTTCTTTAAGTACATTTAAGCCAACATCAATAGAGTCGGCGTACGAAATTCCCACCACTATATCCATGCGCCTTTTACCGTTACGGGTAAAGTTTTTAATGTTGCCGCCCCATACTTTTCCGTTAGGTGATGCGATATACAGGCCGTCGGTGGTTTTAAAAATGGTCGTAAATAAGTTTATTTCGTTCACTGTGCCAAGCGTACCGCTCGCATCTACAAAATCGCCTATTTTAAATGGCCTAAGTATTAATAGCATAATGCCGGCTGCAATATTACTTAAGGTGTTTTTAAGGGCTAAACCAATCGCTAAACCCGCCGCGCCCATTAGCGCTATTAAACTTGCCGTATTAACGCCAAAAATATCTAAAATAAACAGCGTAGCAATTATGTAAACTAAATACCCCGCAATGCTCGATAAAAGCGGCAGTAGCGTTTCGTCTACTTTTTTTAATGGCGACTTAGAATTTTTAATCGCTTTTTTTACTGAACGCGCAATAAGCGCACTCGCAACTAAAATAGCCAAGGCTAATACCACTTTGTAACCTAAAGTGATGATTGTTTCTGAATGGCTTTGCCAAAACACAATAAGTTTATCTTTCATACATATTCCAACTATGGGCTGATTATCAGCAAGAATTAAATCTATACACTTCAAAAGAAGTGGCGGGAGTATATAGTAAAAATTTTAAAGCGATAGCATTAAAATAAGGGGAAGGTGTGCCTATATCAGCAAATTAATTGGGCAAAGTTTTTCTTTTTTTCGCTTAAATTTTCACACTTAAAACCTTAGTGCTCACAAACTAGTTAACCTATGGCGTACATACTTTTGTTCAAAAATGCGCAAAGTAAAATAAAGATTAATTTCAAGTAACTATTCTAAAAACCAGTTCAATCTAAATTCAGCTTAGCCCTTCTACAATCCGCTTTATAAACTAAAGGAGTAAATCATGAATTTTAAATCAACATTAGTCAGCAGCGCCGTTCTTTTTGCATTAGCCGGGTGTGGCTCTTCAAGTGATGACAATGACACAACACCGCCACAATCTAGCGACAAATCAACCTTTAGCCTTGGTGTGTCAGATGCGCCGGTTAGTGGTTTAAAAGCGGTTAACGTCGTGTTTGATTCAATCACTATTAAAACACAAGGCGATGAAGAATTTAGTTTTGAAACCCGAAGTGAAGCTGACGCATCTCAACCGCAAATGGTTAATTTGCTCGATTACACCGGGGACGATGTTTTTGAGCTGCTTGACGATCAAGAAGTGCCAGCAGGCGAATACTCGTGGATCCGCGCTCAGGTTATAAATGGCGATACTAATAACCTTAGTTTTACATCTCACGTAGTATACGAAGACGACAGCATTGCTCCGCTCGTGGTAAAAAGAAAAGGGAATGATGGTGTAGGCGAAATACAACTCGATGGCTTTACACTTAACCAAACTGATAACGACTTTGTTTTAGAATTTGACCTAAAAAAATCGCTGGTCGATCCCCAAAATAATGAGGAGATCTTTTTAAAACCTAGAGGCGTACGATTACAAAATCTTTCTGAGTCACAAGAAATTGAAGGCACAGTAAGCCAAGCGCTTATTAATAACTGTGAAACAGACAATATCGCCACTGCTGCTGCAGATTCAACGTTTGGACACGCCGTATATTTATATTCATCAGATGCTCAAATACCTAAAGATATATACGAAATAGATGAGCAAACCCCAGAAGATGCCCCACTTGCGACCGCAAATGTTGTATTTGATCAAGACGATAACCAATATGAGTTTGAGCTTGCTTTCATTACACCGGGAGACTACCAACTTGGCTATACGTGCACCGCACATATAGACGATGCAGAGCTAGAAGATACTGATTTCACTGTTTATCAACTTAAGCAAATTAGTGTACCGCAAACTGAGGACCTTTCAGTTAGCTTTGACATAACACAATAAACGTATAGCGCACTTTAAGGTGCGCTTTTTTTATAAAAAGTATAACAAAAACGAACACTCCACCTTTGCAAAAACCCATTAAAGCCACTCATCTCACATCATCCAAACAATTCATTCGAAAAGTGACCTGCATTCAAGCCCCGTTAACCCAGAACTGGTACAGTTAATAGCACGTATTAGTTAAACCGTTCTTATCATTTTGAATATGTAAACATAGGAGAAATAATCATGGCGAAAGAAAAAGTAGTTCTAATTACAGGTGCCTCTAGTGGCATAGGTGAAGCGAGTGCAAAAACATTGGTTAATAACGGCCATAAAGTCATTCTTACCGCCAGAAGTGAAGATAAATTAGCTGAACTAGTTGAGTCGTTAGGTGAAGATAACGCACTGAGTGTACCCGCAGATGCCACCGACTTTACCGAACTTGAAAACGTAGTAACAAAAGGGCTTAAAAAATTTGGCCGACTAGATGCCGCATTTGCCAACGCAGGTATGGGCGTTTCAACCGCAGGCACTGAAAAAGGCGACCCCGATGAATGGTCAACCATGATAGACGTAAACATTAAAGCCCTGCTGTGGACGGCAAAAGCAACCTTGCCTCATTTACGTCAAAACAAAGGCCACTTTATATTAACCAGCTCAGCCGCTGGCCGTAAGCCAATAAAAGGCTCTATTTACGGTGCAACTAAATGGTTTGCTTACGGGTTTGGGCAAAACTTAGCTGAAGAAATGAGCGAGTGGAATGGCCGCTGTACCACCATAGCCCCTGGCATGGTAAACACCCCATTTTTTGATGAAGCTAAACCCGACAAACTCGACCCACAAGATGTAGCCGACGCCGTACTGTTTGCCATTGAAGCAAACCAGCGCAACAACGTGCGCGAGATATATTTAATGCCGACTAATTAACGCTGATTGGTTGAGTTTGAGCTATCAGGTTTAATGCCAATGGCGTTAAACCTGATGGTTGTTTTTGATAAATACTGGCTGGATAGAATGAAGAATTTAAGATGGATGTCTTGTTTATTTATCTTGTTTATTTAGTAATGGTAACGGCACGAGATAACTGTAATTGCTGTATCATCCACGGCATATACCAAACGATTTGTATCATCTATTCTGCGAGACCAAAAGCCTGAAAGATTTTCTTTGAGGGGTTCCGGTTTTCCAATCCCATCAAATGGAGAACGCTTAACATCAGCAATTAGCTTATTTATACGTTTCAAGGTTTTCTTATCTTGAGTCTGCCAGTAGACATAACTATTCCAAGCTTCATCAGTCCATGATAATAACCTGTTACTCATCAATAAGTTCTCGTGGAGTCGTTTTGCCCGCTTTATACTGCGCAATTGAACGGTTTAAATGTTCAGCGTTCGCTGGAGAGCGAAGTAAATGAACAGTTTCCATAAGGCTGTTGTAGTAATCTAATGACATTACAACCGCATCTTCAGTATCACGACGAGTGATTACTGTCGTATCTGCATCATTAATTACATTATCCAAAACGGCTTTTAGACTATTTCGGGCTTCGGTAAAAGACACTATTCTCATTTTGCACCTCACTTGTACATTATATAAGACAAGTTTAGCTGGAAAATTATTACATGTACAGGATACTGTGCATTACTTTGTTGTGGTAGCAAATTTCTAAACAAAGCGCACTGACATGTGGGCTAAAACAAAGGCCACTTTATATTAACCAGCCCAGCTGCTGGCCGTATGCCAATTAAAGGCTCTATTTACGGCGCAACTAAATGGTTTGCTTACGGATTTGGTCAAAACTTAGCTGAGGAAATGAGCGAGTGGAACGGCCGCTGTACCACCATAGCCCCTGGCATGGTGAACACCCCATTTTTTGATGAAGCAAAGCCCGACAAACTCGACCCGCAAGATGTAGCCGACGCCGTACTGTTTGCCATTGAAGCAAACCAGCGCAACAACGTACGCGAGATTTATTTAATGTCGACTAATTAACGTTGTTTGGTTAAATTTGAGCTGTCAGGTTTAATGCCAATGGCGTTAAACCTGACGGTTGTTAATATCGAATACATTTTTAATGCCACTGAAAAAATGAAATAAAAGCATTGGTCGTCTAGAGTTTTTGTACACGTACTGAGAACTTAAAAAATTACTTTAATTCACCATAAATGTAGTTATTTCTATGATCCCAAAGTTCTATTTTTTTCCCTTTTAAATCACCGTATATGTAGTTGTTCTCGTGATCCCATAATTCAAACTTAGTTCCTTTTAATTCACCATAAATATAATTATTTCTATGATCCCACAATTCGATTTTATTATTAGGCTTCAATTCACCAAATATGTAGTTACTACTGTGATCCCATAATTCAATTTTAGAATTCATAATATCTCCATGTACATATAACGCCCGAGGCACGCGTGGCTTTGTAATGAAGAGAAGCCTCAACGGAAAAGCCATCGCTGTGACTGAGCTTGTTAAATTCCTAGCACTCGGACTTGCAATATTGTGGAGTAAAGCCACAAAATCAGTTGAGCGCTACGTTTTTCTGTATTAAACATAACTTCACTACCGTGAAGAATTTTATTTCTCGTTTTAGGAATAGTTTCTTCCGAGTCGCCTGCAACAAGCTCATATGTCTTAATTTTTGAATAGTATGATTGCAGTTGATCTTGTCGAGTTATTGCGTGTTCAAGCTTAGGCACTAAACCCGTTAAATTAGATTTATTGTTAACAGAACCGTCCTCTTTGACTGGGTTTGTTTTCCTTTGATTTATAATGATGTAATTAGCTTTCTCAAATGATTCAGTCAGAACACCTTCAATCTGCCCATAGAGCAAGCAAATACTACCAGCATAGTGACCACTGTTATGTAATTCCAAAGCTTCTTTTATTAAAGGCAATCGATTTTCATCTAGTGTCAAATTGGAATAAAAATTAATAAGTGAGGATTGAAAAGCTTCGCCAGATATTACATCAAGAAGAGAAATTGCACTGGGGTCTTGTTGAAGATCTATAGTTTCAAAAATATGTGCTAATTCAACAACGTCATTCGCAATTTCGAAGTCAGGATCATTTAACCCATAAGTGATGTTATTTATGTAAGGCTCAAGCTGAGGATAAATCTCAGCAAATTGAACCCATAACTCAATACTTTCTCTATGCTCTTCGATAAATTTAGATAACGCTTTGTTCAAAGCCACCGCAATTTGCTGCCATTGCTTAATGTGTGGCTCCAGGGCCTTACGAGTAGCAACCAATCCTGGACCAAAGTCCTCTTTCCACCAAGTCAAAAAATCCTTATGTTCTGGTTGATTACTCAATATACCCTCCTCTGGAATTTGACAATTAAGTCTACGACATTTGCCGTTTATAAACTGCGAAATGTCCCTATTTTATACTGATTTCATCCTAGCTATAAAATAAACACCTGTAAACAAATAGTTAGCTTCGCCTTACTTTTCCTAAATACAGCAAAACCCTAAAATGGTGGGGTCCAGTAATATCAGATATATAGCTGTGTAGTTGTACTAGTTGATTATTAATTAACAGGTTATATTTTAAATATCTGCGTTTAAACCAGTAACGCATACACCCATTACCCCTTAACCTTGTAACTCATTGTTGCTTATAAAATTAGTTAAAAATCACAATCTACTTCTATTGAACCCTTTGTATTTTTACTTCATATTAGCTGAACTACTTTTCAATTATTAGGCTGTTATGTCACTTTTAAAATTTAGCCAAGCACTTATATTTATCTTTGCGAGTACCCTACCGCTTACAAGCCATGCGGCACTTAATAAAAACGAGCGTGAAATAGTAAAACAAGTTGAGCAGAACATGCCGCAAGCGCTTGAAGAGATAAAACAAGCGGTAAACATTAATAGCGGTTCGCTTAATATTGAAGGCGTAAAAAAGGTAGGCGCGCTTGCAAGCGAGCAATTAAAAGCCATAGGTTTTGAGGTTGAGTGGCTAGATGGCAGCGCGTTTAACCGTGCAGGGCATGTACTCGCTACGCACAAAAGTAAAAACCCCGATGCAATAAAAATACTGATGATCGGCCATCTTGATACCGTGTTTGCTAAACACGATAACTTTACTACCTATAAACAAATTGATGAACACACCGCCAGAGGCCCAGGTGTAGCCGACATGAAAGGTGGTAACACTATTATAATTACCGCACTTAAAAGCTTACAAGCGCTCAATTTACTTGAAAACGTAAGCGTAAAAGTGCTGCTTACCGGCGATGAAGAAAGCAGCGGCCGCCCGCTTAGTTTATCTAAAAAGGCCATTGTTGATGCAGCAATTTGGGCTGACGTAGCGCTAGGTTTTGAGAACGGCGATAACAATATTAAAACCGCTATGGCGGCGCGCCGTGGTTATACCGGCTGGACGTTAAATGTAACGGCCAATGCTGCACATTCATCGCAAATATTTAGTGACAATGTGGGCTATGGCGCTATTTACGAGGCGTCGCGTATTTTAAATGACTTTAGAGAGCAACTAGCTACACAACCTAATTTAACCTTTAACCCTGGGCTTATTGTGGGCGGTACTGATGCACAGTACGACAGTGCTAACTCGTCAGCCACGGCTTTTGGTAAAAGTAACGTAATTGCGCAAACCGTGCATGTAGCGGGTGATTTACGGGCGCTTTCGCCAAAGCAGGTAGAAGGCGCTAAAAAAGTGATGCAGCAAATAGTGGCTAAAAGCTTAAATGGTAGCCACGCTGAGCTTATTTTTGAAGACGGCTACCCACCAATGGGGCTCACCGAGGGTAATAAAAAGCTGCTTGCACTGTATAGCCAAGCAAGCCAAGACTTAGGCTATAACAAAGTGGAGACTGCAAACCCACGTAATGCCGGCGCGGCTGATATTTCGTTTGCTGCAAACCATGTTGATATGGCGCTTGATGGCCTAGGCCTCATGGGCAGTGGTGCGCACACTAAAAACGAAACCGCCGATTTAACCTCACTTAATAAAAACATCGCTAAAACAGCACTGCTTATTTACAGATTAGGGCAGTTATAAACGCAGGCTTAGCCTTTATAGGTTAATAGGCTCTAACCGTTTGCCTGCTACTTGCAATGCAAACTTACGCAACGTTTTAAGCTGCGGGCTTTCGGTTTGCCAATAGTGCCAATACAAAGGTGTATCAATATAATATTCTGGGAATAAATCGACTAACTCGCCTTTTATCAGCGAGTCTCCTAGCTGTAAGGTAGGTAATAGCCCATAACCTAGGCCTGCTATCATGGCTTGTTTAAATCCCTCTGACGAAGGGTAAATATGGGTAAACAGTGGGGCTGAGCCATTAATATCTTCTAAAAACTGGTGTTGTAGCTTGTCATACTCACTAAATACCAAGCACGGTAAATGCGCTAATTGCGAAAGCTCAGTAAGCTTATGTTGTTTTATAAAATCGGGGCTTGCAATGGCTTTGTAGCGTATGGCGCCAAGTGGGCTAACTAGGCCGCCATTAACGGGCTCGGGGGATGAGCTAATACACACCATAACCTCGCCGTCTTTCATTCTTTTATGGGCAATGGATTGATCTTCACTAATGACTTCAAAGCGTAATTTGCACGCAAGCTCTGTATCTAATACGGCGAGTGCTTCGGGCAGCCAGGTTGCAAGCGAATCCGCATTAGCGGCAAGCTTTACGCTAAGCGGGGTGTTTAAATCTGTGTGCTTGTTAAGTGCCTCTACATTAAGGGCTACTTCTAGCTGCAATACTTGCTGTAAATGGTTAAGTAAACGTTTACCAAGTGCCGTGGGCGTTGGCGGTTGGGTTCTTATTAATACGGGTTCGCCTAGTTTGGCCTCAAGCTGATGAATACGCCTGCTCACCGCCGATTGGGTAATAAATAATTTTTTTGAGGCCTTTTCAAATCCGCCTTCACTTATCACGGCACTAAGCGCATTGAGTAACTGGTAATCAATCATGAGTTTTACGCATATAACAACAAATATATTCATTGGATTTGTAACAGAATCCCCCCTACCCTGCAAGGCATTGGATAACGGGTTTTATTTGAGTGGATTTGAAGTATGTCGTTTTTGTCGGGTGTGATGCTGGGGCTGAGTTTAATTATTGCCATAGGGGCGCAAAATATTTGGATTTTAAGCCAATGTATGGCGGGCGCTAACCGTTTTGTTTTAGCTGCGGTTTGTATACTTTGCGACGCCACGCTAATTATTGTAGGTGTATTTGCCGCTAATGAGTTAAAGCTATGGCTGCCGGGGTTATTACCGTGGTTAACGTGGGGTGGTATAGCTATGTTACTTTACTTAGCATTTGGCTCTGCGCGCAGCGCAATTAAAGGCACATCGGGGTTAAAAGTAACTCAGGTAATAAAAGTGAGCTGGTGGAAAACGGCCCTTGCGGCCTTTGCTATAAGCTTACTAAATCCACATGTTTATTTAGACACCGTATTACTACTTGGCAGCATTGGCGCATTACAACCCGCGCCTATGCACTTTGCTATTGGTGCTTGTGTGGCCTCTGTTATTTGGTTTAGTAGCTTAGTGTTGTTTGCGCCAAAATTAAAAAAGGTTTTAAGCTCCCCGTTTAGATGGCGCGTATTTGATAGTTGTATTGCGGTTATTTTATGTTTTGTGGCGTTTCAGTTATATAACGTGCCAAGCCAATAAGCCAAAACAGCGGTAGTTATGTATTTAATTACCGCTGTTGTTAGCCGTTTTTTAAAAGACTAAGACATTATTTTATAAAGTAATTCTCGCACTGTGGCCGGTTCAAACGGTTTATCGCAAATGGCATCAACTCCTGCTTGCGCAATATTAGCTAGGTGAGTGTCGTTTGCCTCTGAGCTCACCATTAAAATAGGAATATGCGAGTAAGCATTTGAGCCACGTACAGTTTCGGTTAGTTCGCGACCATCCATTTCTGGCATGTTGTAATCGGTAACGATTAAATCGAACGATTGCTCACTAAGGTGCGCTATGGCTTCTTTTCCGTTTTCGGCTTCTACCGGTTCGGGGATCCCCATGCCAGCAAGCACGCGTATTATGTGTTTACGAGCAAAGCGGCTGTCGTCTACTACAAGTACGCGAAGTAGCGTTACATCAAAATGATCAAGATCTACTTCTTCTTCGCTTATTATATCGAGAGTTGCTTTGAGTGCGCGAGTAATGGCTTTTGCGCTAAAAGGCTTAGGTAAAATAGCCAACACACCGGATTGGCGTAGTTGCTCAAGGTACTTTTTATTACGCTCGCTCGATATAAGCATAAAAGGTTGATGTTCAGTGGCGGGGTTAAGTCTTATTTTTTGCAATAATGAGTCGGCGGTGCCGTCTGATAAGTACATCGAGCTTATTACTAGGTCTGGGTGGTAACTTTCAAGTAACGATAAAACCTGCGCTTGAGTAGCCGCAGTTTCTACTTGTTTAACACCACTTTCTGCAAGCGATTTTATTATTATTTTTTGCTGAACCTCTGAAGGCTCTACAAGTAAAATGGACAAGTTTGCTATTGCAGTTAGGTCGCTCATTCAAGTCTCTTTGGTATTGTTATAATGAGGATAATAATAACATTATTGACTCGTTAATATTATATAAAGAGATTGTAATATTTAAGAAAACATTAGCAATCTCTTTAAAATATAGCACTTTCTAATTAGATTGAATGTATTCTAATGCATTCATTTTTTTGTACGTTACGTTGCTGTGCATTAGGTGAACAGGGTTAGGGTCTACCACTTCTACAGGTATGTCGTAATTACGGGCTATTTCTAACGCCATTTGGGTGATATTTACACTAAACGAGGTGCCCATAAATACAATTTTATCGGCGTTGAGCATACGCTGTTGTGCTTCGGTTATTCTGTAAAGCTCGGTGTAAAATTCATCGAACAACAACACAAAAGGCTTAAACGAATGATTAAGCTCCGGTGTTTGGTTTTGAATATTAAATAGCTCAAAAAGAGACTCATGCAGGCGGCTTTCATCTACACTATCCCATGGAGTCATAAGCGGTTTAACGGCTTCGCCTTGCTCATGAAATAGCGTCATTTGATCGAGCCTGCCGTGTATAGCAATGTAATTTTTGTTACCGGCTTTGCCATCAAGGCCATCTATATTTTGGGTTATTAAGTTTTTATCGCTCAGCCAATGGTGTACTTCATTCGGGCCATGGTTACGATAGGCTGCAAAACGGTTGTAATACCAAGCTAAAAACTCGCGTGGATTATTTTGATACATAGCACGCGTGGCCATTTCCATGGGCGTATAATTTTTACTGCCTATAGTCCAAAAGCCATCTTCGCCTCTAAATGTAGGTATGCCACTGGCAGCGCTTACCCCTGCACCGGTAATATAAAGTGTATTCACTGTGCTACCTCGTAACCTGTTACATCGCTTATTACTTGTTGTTGGTTGTTCATACCGCCAATACGATATAAAAAACCATTGTGCTCAAGTAGGCCGCGGTGATCCATGCTGCCTTCGGCTAAAGGCGGTAAAACTTGCCATGTATTTTGCTCAATATTAAAACGCCACACATGGTTGCTCGCCGGAGCTGGCTGTTTATTGTAGCCAATACCGTTGTAGTTATAGGGGTTATTAGAGCCGCCCAGCATGTAAATATTGTTATTGTAGCTAGTAGCAGCCATACGGTAATGCGACTCCCCCGTAGGGTGGGGCAAAGTACGCCAATCTATTTTTAGCGGATTGTTGGCATTTATTGTGCCTTTTAAACACTGAGCAACACCTGCAAACGAGCGGCGAGAATCTGGATTTGCTTGGGTTTTAACGCCATCGCAAATAATAATGGTATTACCACTAATAGCAGCCGCTTGGCCAAATACTGGCTCACCTAAAAAAGGCGACGCCTGCTGCCATGTATTGTTTTTAGTATCGTAAACTTGTACTAAATTTACGTTGCCATCGTTATGCCAGCCGCTAATAAGGTATATGTAATGTTCTTTGTAGCTTAGCGCTACGCTGTCATCAACCGGTACTGGCATGCTTGCAAGGTGTTTATACGTATTGTTTTTTATATCGAAACGGTACACATCGGGGCTTGAAATTTCAGTATGGTCGCTATCTACCGTGTAGCCACCAAATATATAAGCGTATTCACCTAAGCCAACAGCAGTACTGGCTAAGCGCCCCGTTAATGGCAAACTTGAAGGCACACTCGCTTGTTGCTGCCATGCGCTGTCGCCCAGTTTTAGCGAAAATACCTTATTGTGTACTTCGCTATGTTGTTTGTTTTTACCAAGCCCCATAAAACTCAAAAAATAGCGTTGGTTTTCAACAGTAACCTTAGCTACGGCATTGTTTGCAACGGGTTCGGGTAAAGCAGGAAGGCTTGCTAACGCAATAGAAAAAAGAAGGCTCATAAAAACAAATAATATAAAAGTGACTAATACACTTAGGGTAAATTATTTTACCTGTATGAACCAGCTAACTATAAGTAATTTACCTTATTAATGCGTGTGTTTAGGTGTGCTGCGTTTTACAAACCATCTAATAATTAATGGTGTAGCCAGTGGGCTAAATTAGATAAGCGAATTTACAAGCAGCGCCTAATGTACACTGCATTATTACTTGATTTTGAGGCTTTATTTGTTAATTTTATTTAAAAACTACAAAACTTTAATAATTTAGCGTTGAGTTTTAAAACGTCCTTACTACTTAGTAATTTATGCTAGTTAGCCTAATAAAGTGTACTTTTAGCAATATATAGTATGCTAATATTTTGTGGTAACAAATGTTTTACAAAAATATATCCTGTTTTTGATTTTTGATCCCTGTGGAGAAACCTAGGTGAAAATACCTAAAAAGTTATTGTGCTCACTTATTATTGCCTCACCAATACTTGCTGCAGAACCATTAAACGACGATGATTTAGACCTTGACGCGTTAATGGGAATGGATGTTCAAGCAACTTCTGCAATGAAACGAGCACAATCGGCCTTTAACACCGCCTCTTCTATTTATGTGCTAAGCAAAGAGCAAATTACAAGTTCGGGCGCTACCTCTATCCCTGAGGCATTAAAAATGGTGCCAGGCCTTACCGTAAGACAACTTGATAACAATCAATGGGCTATTTCTGCACGCGGTGTTGCTTCACGTTATTCCAGCAAATTATTAGTAATGATAGATGGGCAAAGCCTATATACCCCCAAATTTGCGGCTGTGTATTGGGAGTCGTTGCATGTGCCTTTATACGATATAGAACGCATTGAGGTTATTCGTGGTCAGGGCGGGTTGTTATGGGGTAATAACGCAAATAACGGCGTGATCAATATCATTACTAAAAATAGCTTAGATACACGCAACACTTACGCTAAAGCAATTACAGGTAATCAAATAAATGCCGACATAAGCCTTCGCCATGGTGGTGATATTTCTGATATTGGTAGTTACAGGGGCTACTATAATACTAAAAATACCGCACCTTCTAAAAAAGGCAGCCGCATAAAACCTAATGACTTTACTAAACAGCACGCTGGCGGCTTTAGAGCTGATTTTACGCCAAGCGATGAGTGGTCAATCCTCCTGCAAGGGGATCATACCCACACAGAGCACGGCCAAAACCTTACTGGGGTAGTAGATGCGTCTAACCGCAGTCAGCAGTTTCCAACTATTGCAGATAGGCGCGATACGCGATTAATGACCCGTGTTGAGCATCGCCTTTCAGATAATGCAAACCAAATGCTGCAAATGTCGTGGCTTAAACAACATGGTGAACAACCCTATATAAATGAAGATTTTGAATCGATTGACGTTGATTATCAAATGAACTTTATTACCGGTGCACTCCAGGTAGATTGGGGGCTTAATTATCGATTTAATGATATTTCTTTTCAAGACAGCATTTTTATTAATAGCGATAAAGACCTAGAAGACCTTCATCAATACGGTGCCATGCTGCAAGCGCAATACAGTGTTATTCCAGATACGTTAAACCTCATTGTAGGCACAAAAATAGAGCATAACGATTTAACCGGTTGGGAAAATCAACCCCTTGCCCGCTTTACCTATCAGCCAAATAGCGAGCACCTAGCATGGGGTTCAATTTCACGAAGCGTGCGTATTCCTACACTAATTGAATTTAACGATAACTTTAGAGTAAATGGCCAAAAAATCTCAGACGTTATTGGCATGCAGTCGGGTATTGCTGAAATAGATCAATACCATATAGCTACATTTTTAAATGGTAACGATAAAGTAAAAGCCGAAAATTATATCTCGTACGAGCTAGGCTACCGTATATCAAAGGCGCAGTGGTCTTTAGATGTTTCTGCATTTAATACGCAAGCGGATGATGTGGCCGTAATTAGCTTAAACCCTCATGTAGAACAATTTATACCTGCATTAAACTTTTACTTAGCCGGGGAAGTGTCACAAGCATTTGCGGCGCTTCAAACAACAAGCTTAGATTACGACTTTGTTTCGGTAGGTGAAACCACCACAACCGGCGGTGATTTATTGTTCTCGATGCAACTAATGGACAACTTAAGCAGCGAAGTTGGCTACAGCTATACAAAAATAGATTACGACTTACCTAATGCAACGCGCCCTACTATTGGCTACGACTCAGTAAACAGACAATTATTTACTAAACTGAATTACCAATTAAGTGAGCAGCATTCTATTTTTGCCACGCTAAGAGCCGAAAACTCAAGCACTTACAATACAGATAACTACACCGCTGTAGACCTTACATGGAACTGGAAAATAAACAATAACTGGGCCACAGCAGTATCAGGCAAAAATTTATTTGCAGGCTCACACATAGAATACGCCAATACTCGCGAAACATTTACGGTTCCTAATTACATAGACGAGTGTGTTACGTTTTCTGTTAGTGCAACATTTTAATAGAGCCAATGCTTAAGCCTTTAAATCGATTGCTTTACCTATTTTTTTGCCTTGCGCTTTGTACAAGCTCGAGCGCGTTTGCGGTGCAAAAAGAATATGTGCTTAAAGCAGGCTTTTTATATAACTTTGCCCGCTTAGGGCAATGGCAATCTGCACCCGAAAACGGCTCCGACTTTTTAATTTGTAGCCCCGACAGCCAATTTATAGCAATAGCAAATGCCGCCCTAGAAAACAGAAAAGTACATGAACGCCACTTACGAAATAAACTAACTCCCCTCGAGACAACTGCACTTGAGGGCTGTGATATAGTATTTATTACTGATAATACCTATAACATGTGGTTAGATGCCCACCCCGCGCTTAATTTAAAAAATACAATGATAGTTGGCGAAACCGATGGCTTTATAGCCGCACAGGGCCATATTCGATTTTTCCTTTCAAGTAGTAAGGTGCGCTTTGAAGTTGCCCCAAGCAAGCTTAAAAAAGCAGGCATTACTATGAGCTCAAAAGTGCTGCGCCTAGCACGTGTAGTTGAGGGGTAAATAATGAAAAACTACTTCTCACTCAACTCAATGAGTAAAAAGCTGCTGTTTATTTTAATGAGCGTTGCGCTTATTTCTACCGCTACCGTTACTGCTGTGTTTAGCGCGTATGAGCTAAAAACCGCAAAACAAGAACAAACACAAAGCCTAAAATCACTCTCGCAAATATTAGCCCCCAATATTAGTACTGCTTTAATATTTTACGACACCGCCGCAATAAAAGAGCTGATTGAGCCGTTATTAATGCGCTCCGATATTGTATCGGTAGAAGTGATAAACAATTTTAGCCAACAACTTGCAAGCGTAACATCGCCTAAATACAGCCAAGAAAGCTCAGCCCCGCATACAATAGAAGTAAAAACAGTATTAACAATTGACGCTCAACGCTACGGTACGCTGATTGTGCGTGCCGACGACAGTGACCTAAACGACAGAGCCGCTTTTTATGGCCGGTTTATTATTGTATTAATGATTTTTAGCTTTATTTTAAGTTTGCTTGTATCGCTAATGCTCAGAAAACGTTTTTTAAACCCCATTTTATATTTAGCACAAACAGCAGAGAAAATTACCTCATCTAACGACTATAGCCTACGTGCTAAAGAGCTTTCAAAGGACGAAGTGGGTAAGCTAACAAGCTGTTTTAATACCATGCTGCAAACTATAGAACAGCGCGACAACCTGCTAGAAAACCAAGTAAAACGAAGAACAAAAGAGCTCGAAAATGCCAATGTTCAGCTGCATCAATATGCCTATCAAGATGGCTTAACCGACCTACCTAACCGCCGTTATTTTTATGAGCACCTGCAACAGCTTGTAAGCACACCTGAACAACCATTTTCTTTGGTATTTATTGATTTAGATGGCTTTAAAGAAGTAAACGATAGCTTAGGCCACGACTTTGGTGATTTATTACTTCACGAAGTGGCTAAGCGACTTCGCCGCTGCTTAAAACAGCAAGACATAGTGGCGCGCTTAGGCGGTGATGAGTTTACCCTAATACTAAAAGGAATAAGCGATACAACAGCGGTTTCGCACATTGCACACGATGTAATGAAAAGCCTGACCCGAACAATAACCATAAAAAACGAACATGTGCAGGTAACTGCGAGTATAGGCGTGGCGTTTTTTCCGCATGACGGCATATCGGTCGAAACCTTAGTTAAACGAGCCGACCAAGCGATGTATTTGTCAAAAAGTAAGGGGCGAAACAGGTTTGAGTTTTTCTCATACGAAATGGAAGAACTGGCGATTGAAAAGCGCCGCCTTATAGAAGAAATACGCATTGGCTTAAATAACAATCAATTTGAACTTTACTATCAGCCAATATGGGACCCCCATTCACGTACGCTAAAAAAAGCTGAAGCGCTGATCCGTTGGAACCACCCAGAGCGAGGCATTATTGGCCCTGTTGAGTTTATCGATATAGCAGAGCAAAATGGCTTGATAAAAGAGCTAGGCGAATGGGTTAAATCGCAAGCTGTTCGCGATGCGGTGCAGTTTAATAAACTAAGCTATACACCGGTGCAAATTAGTGTAAATACCTCGCCTTTAGAAATTGATCGCGACGGTATTTGGGTTACCCAATGGGTAGAGGCGTGCAAACTGTATAATTTGCCACCTCATACTATTTTAATTGAAATAACTGAAAACAGCTTAATGGACCCAGATAACGCTATTCAGCACCATTTAAAACGCCTTAATGCGCTTGATATAGACATTGCCATTGATGATTTTGGTGTTGGGTACTCATCGCTTGCGTACTTGCAGCAGTTAGACATTGATATACTTAAAATAGATCAATCGTTTATACAAAATATCGAAGCCAACAGCAGCAGTATAGCGCTAATTAAAGCCATAATTACTATGGCGCATAACTTAGGGGTAGAAGTGGTCGCCGAAGGGGTAGAAACACCAACCCAACAAGCACAATTAATCGCGCTGGGCTGTGATTACATTCAAGGCTACTTATATTCTAAACCGCTTTCAAAGCAAGATTTTATAAATAGCCATCTGCAAATAAAAGCAACCGTTGAATAACCTACAACCAGCGCGGTACGGTTTGCTTATATTTTAGGTAGTCATTATTAAAACGCGTTACTAAATGCGCTTCTTCAACAGCTATTTGTCTATAAAGCGCATATAAGCCCACAGCAAGGCAAATTAAGCTAAATAAGCTTGGTAATGCTAAAAAGAACCCCAACTGAGCAGTTGCCACACCAACATACATAGGGTTGCGCGAAAAACTATATAACCCGGTAGTTTTAAGTGTTTGAGGCCCATTTGGGTCTATACCCGAGCGCCAAAGTGACGCCATATGAAAATGAACAACCATACTGAGCACAAAGCCCGCCGTGAGCATAATATTGCCAAACATAACACCCGGCCACCCATTTAAGGTATAAAACATACCTAAGTAGTTATCGGTGGCAGGCACAAACACACGCAGCACACACACAAACCATATAGCAGCTCTAAAAAACTTAAACGCCATATGATTCCACCAGCTAGTACAAAACTTAGCGCCAGGAAAAATAACACCCGCAGGCGTTGAACGGTTTTTATAAATAATTCTAACGGTGTAAAACCCCGCCACAAACGTATAAAAAAGCGCTAAATACACACGCGTAAACTCGATTAGCGAAGCAGAATCATCTATCAACGGTTGGTAACTCATTAATTTATTTTCTTCATCCTTTTATAATAATTTCATCATAATAGTCATGCTATTCATTAACAAGGTTAGTGTGCTAAAAACGTATAGTGGACTTTTATTTAAAAACTATAATTTATACCCGCGTAGTAGCGCCTACCTGAGTAACTTGAACTTAATAAACGCGCATCGCTATCATTACCTAAACGCGTAACAGTTTCCGATTTAGTTAAGTTAATAACAGAGGCTGTTAAACTTAAGCCATCAGATATATTAATGGCGGCATTTACATCAACTTGCTCGTAAGGGTCTTGGTATACATTTAAACCGCTGTTTAAGCCAAGTACTGTTTCACCGCGTTTATTATACGACGCGCGAAGAGTAAAGTACTCGCCTTCGTAATAAGCGGAGGTGTTGTACTGGTATTTAGCGCTTCCTATTAAAGGTGATTGGCCAAATTCTTCACCATTTACACTCACATCGGCTTTATTGGTTTTGTTATAGGTGTAATTAGCATAAAAGCCAAAACCACCTGCAAATGCATGTTGAATAAATACTTCAGCCCCTTTTGATACCGCATCGGTGCCGTTACCCACTGTGCTGTATGGCGCAACGGTAATGAAACCGCTCTCTACTATATTGTCTTTGTCTGCAAACTCTTGCTGCATATCTATTACCAGCGGCACAACAAAGTTATCAACCTTTTTATGAAACAGCGCTAACCCCAATGCAGAGCCCTCGGCGTAATAATATTCAATAGATAAATCGGCCTGCACTGATTCAAAAGGTTTTAAATTTTTATTACCGCCACTGCCACTAAAACCTGCCAGCTCGTTAAATGCCGCTCTGTCTTCTGCCCATTCATTTGATACAAACGTAATACGCTGCTGAGAGCCTAAATCACTGTAATCTGGTCGTGCCATCACTTTAGCAA
The DNA here is from genome assembly GCF_005886415.1 of Pseudoalteromonas sp. S327. Lineage (NCBI taxonomy): Bacteria > Pseudomonadati > Pseudomonadota > Gammaproteobacteria > Alteromonadales > Pseudoalteromonadaceae > Pseudoalteromonas > Pseudoalteromonas sp. S327. Next base: position 113,056 of record NZ_PNDP01000003.1, read on the forward strand.
TAGCGCCTCTAATTACTAAATCGTCGGTGGCATCCCACGCTATGTTAAAGCTTGGTAGAATTTGTGTGTCGGTGTTTTTTTGTGTAACCAACTGATAGTCTTCTACAAAACGCGCATCGCCAGTTACCGGCTCGCCTGTTTCATCATTGGTGTGATCAAGTTGATAAGTATATAAATCGGTAGAAGAGGTTAAGGTTTTAGTTTGTACTACGCGCACACCTAAATTACCTCTTACTTCACTAAATTCAAAATCGCCTTGAATGTAAAACGCTGATATTTTTTCTTCAATATCGTATACAAAGTTATCTTCTATGCGGGTATAAGGCGTGTAGTTGTCGGTTACTAAATCTCGGTATTTATCCCAATCTATGCTGGGCATTTGGTTTATATTAAACCCGCCAACTATATTGGTTTGATTAATAAACACATCCTCGGCAAGTGGCATACCGCCATTCCATTGGTAGCTATCAAATTGCGTTATACCTTGCTCACTCGCTTCACCTGCAGCAATATCAAAGTTAGGATCTAAAAAAAACGTATTGCCGGTCTCGCGGTGTAAGTTAGCTTGGCGATATTTAGCCCCGGTTCTAATCGTTTTTAAAAATCCCCAATCAACATAAAAGTCGATGTCGGCTTGATAATAATCCTCTTCGAGTTCGCTACGCACAAAGCTTGAATTTGACGAACCCGCATCACGCCCACCGCCTAAGCCACTTTGCAAGTTAGCTAATGTGTTGGGATCAATACTCAGCGATACATTATTTTCATTTAAAGACCACGCAGCGCTTTGCGATGCGTTTTGAATAACGGTTTCGTTTTCACCGGCATTTGAGCTTTTATAAGCGGCCTCCCAGCTTTCTTCAGGGCCGCCCTCAGATTGGGTGTTACCAATAACAAAGCGGGCTTTAAAGCTATCGCCTTCATAGGTTAAATTAAAATCGATAGTATCGGAGGTAGACTCTTCTCGTACATAACTGCCACGCATCCACGGAAATTGCATATCGTTTTCAACACCGCTAGCACTGGCATTGTATTGCATACCCGTTGCAATGGTGCCTGTTTCATCCAAGTTTACTGCGGTTAAAAAATCAGGATTGAGTGACCACTCAGGAATATCAATGACTGATTCGGTTCTGTCTTGTCCGAGTGTAAAGCCAAAGTAGTTAAACCCTAGCTCTAAGCGATTAGTTGGGCGCCATTGTGTACTAAATTGAATACCTTCACGCTCACGTTTTTCATTAAGCACAGAGCCACGTACAACTTGCGGAAACCACACGCCATCATAACGATTACCGCTGGCATCACTTATCGTATCCCAACCGTTATTGTTATCAACGGTATTTCCATTAATATCAGTCGGTTGACCGCCACCCGTGTAACGCCATACATTTGCATCGGTGCTGCCTGTTAGAGTGCGATTAGTACGCTCTTGATAGGTATAACCCACCAATACGCCAAAGGTGTCGTCGTCATTTTTCCATGAATATAAGCCACTAAATTGCGGCTCGTACTCTTTTGTCACATCGGCGTAAGTAGATTCAACGTTAAATACACCTGAGTTTGCCTCCATGCTTAAAGGCTTGCGGCTATGCATTAATACTGTGCCGCCCACGCCGCCTTCATCTAAACGCGCTTCTGGCGATTTATACACTTCTACGCTCTCTATCATGGCAGATGACAGTAAAGTGTAATCGAACGAGCGTGAAGGCTCCCCAGGTGATGAGGCTATAAAATTGCCATTAAGCTGAGTAAATGTGAGCTCAGATGATAAACCACGAATACTCACCGATGCCCCTTCTCCGCCATCGCGTTCAATAACAACGCCAGGTACTCGCTGCAACGAATCCGCTACATTTTTATCAGGAAATTTGCCAATATCTTCGGCAGTAATTGCATCCACCACAGAGCCAGACATACGCTTAACATCTAAGTTCTCAGCCATGCTTGAACGTATACCCCGTACTTCAATTACTTCCATATTTTTTTTAAGCAGTGTTTTAGCGTTTTGTGAGGCAGCATCATCAGCTAAGCTAAATGGGCTTGAGGTAATAAGTGATGCGCAAAATAAAGATTTGTATACTTTAGATAAAGGGTAATGACGTAGGCAATTAATCATTTTTTACAGCTATTCCATTTACATTGCTTAGGCTAAGCAAATCAGTGATCCATTAGCGTATTGCAGTACGTAATGGCAAATTGCTGCAAAGTTTACATGGCGAAACTTAATGTATTGTTAACGCTTGGCTTAATTTAGTCTCAACTGTGGTTAAAAAATGATTCGCAACTCACTATTTAAACTTATTAGGGTTTATGCGCCCGTTTTTAAGCTATTTAATGCTACCTAAAGTGAAAATAACCCCTTGTTATAAAATATTACCCGCCGCTTTACTTAAGCTGAACTCCGATTAAGAGACTTACTAACAGATTAAATTCCAGTGATAGTTAAATTTATTTTCTCTAGCCAGAGATAGATTTATTATCCACAGTTCAAATTACTTAATATGTGCCGGTACGCATTCTTGTTAAAGCAAAAAACCGCTTTCGCGGTTTTATTTTATGCTTGTTGTTTTAAGGTATTTACTCAATCAGTTATTAGAGTTTAATTGGCTGGTAAATTGCCCTACCGCGTTTACCACTTTTTGGGCTCCATCTTGAATTTCTGCCATAACCTCACCCGACTCTTTAGAAAGCGCTAAACCTTGCTCTGCTTTTTCTTTGCCTTGCTCAATAACCGCTACCGTACTTTGGGTTTGTGACTGATTACGCTGTACCACTTCCACAATTTCTTCTGTTGCTTTTGATGTTCTTGACGCTAAATGCCTTACTTCATCAGCAACCACAGCAAACCCGCGCCCTTGCTCTCCTGCACGCGCAGCCTCTATTGCAGCATTGAGTGCAAGTAAGTTGGTTTGCTCGGCAATACTACTTATGCTTTGCACTATGCTGGCTATTTGTTGAGATTGTTGATCCAGCGCCGAAATTTCGTTAGCTGCTTGCTCCATATTTACAGCCAGCTCGTTCATAACAGATACGGTTTCTTGTAATACGCAGCTGCCACGCTCTGCGGTTTTATCTGTTTCTGTAGAGGTGCCATAGGCTATTTCGGCTGCTTGCGAAATAGCAATTTCACGGTTTACTTGCTCAGTAATTACGGTGGCAAATTTCATTACTTTATAAAGCTGATCCGCATCATTTGATATAGGGTTGTAGGTGGCTTCTAACCAAATTACATTGCCATATTTATCTATACGTTTAAACCTGTCGGCAATAAATTGGCCTTGCCTAAGCTTGCTCCAAAACTGTTGGTATTCAGCCGAATTAGCTTCTTCGGTTTGACAGAATACCCGGTGATGCTGGCCAATTATTTCTGATTCATTGTACCCCATGGCTGACAAAAACTGATCGTTTGCCGTTAACACATGCCCCTGTAAATCAAACTCAATCACAGCCATAGAGCGATAAATCGCTTTTATTGTGTCGCTTTGTTCACGAGAGGTTGTAATGGTTTTAGTAAGTACGGTGCCAAACACCGAAAAATACAATAACTGATTTTGCTCACCCACCACTGGGTGCACAATTAATCTTAGCCACTCTGCATTGCCATCTTGGCGAACAAATTCAATAGCCCCACTCCAGTGGCCTTCTTTTTGGAATGCTTTTTCAAGCTCTTCGTATTCAGGTGATAACCGCGACTGTTCAGCAATAAAATCGCCTAGCTGATTATTTGTTAAATTATCTTCGTTATAACCTAATGCGTTTAAAAAGTTATCGTTAGCATGCGAAATTCGCCCATCATAAAGTACATTAAGTACCAGCATTTCTTTGTAAAGCCCATCCCACACTTGCTCTAAAGGGTACAACTGAGCTTTTAAAGCGGCTATTTCGTTTTGCTTACCTTTTGAAAAAAACATTAATTTCCCTACCAAAAACACTAAATCAAGTTACTTCCAGTATAGGAGGTATTAATGATAACGCGATAATTAATAAGTAGTTTAAGCTAATTTTTTGCTAAATTTGTAAGCATATGTTCCTTTTTATGTGTTCAGCCTTCACTTTCAACTAGGTTTACATACTTTTGTGCTAGCTGCTCAAGTGACTCCCTATTTAAAGGATCGCTTTTAATGCAATTAATGGGGCACACTATGACACACGTTGGTTTATCGTAATGCCCTACACATTCGGTGCACTTATCAGGGTCTATTTGATAAGTTTTTGACCCCATGAAAATCGCGCTGTTGGGACACTCGTCTACACATACATCGCAGTTAATGCATTTATTATTTATAAATAGTGCCATGCTAGCGCTTACTCACTTGCTATTTTTTTATAGGGGTTGCGGGTATCTTGGTGCTCATCTAAATTTCGCATTAATATTGCATGCTCTAAATTAATGCGTGTATCTAATCGAATTTTAACGTGATGCCCAGAGCCTTTTGCATCACTAATACTTTCGCCCTTTTTGTTTTGCATGTATTCAAGTTCAAAAATAATGTTCCCTTGTGGTGTCATCAGTTCAAGTGAGTGGCCTGTGCAAAATTTATTTTTTACCTCTATTTCAACTAAACCATCAGCATGGCGCCCTATTACTTCCCCAACAAATTGCTGCTTAGTTGATACAGAGTGACCGTATTCATAGTTTTGATAATCTTGGTGGGCATGGCGCTTTAAAAAGCCTTCGGTGTAGCCTCTATGCGCTAAGTTCTCAAGTGTTTTAAATAAGTGAGTATCGAATGGTTTACCCGATGCCGCATCATCTATGGCTTTACGGTATACTTGCGCGGTGCGCGCTACGTAATAAAACGATTTTGTCCGCCCTTCTATTTTTAAACTATGTACACCCATTTTTGTTAACTGCTCTACGTATTGCACAGCGCGTAAATCTTTTGAGTTCATAATGTAGGTGCCGTGTTCGTCCTCAAAGGCTGGCATATACTCCCCTGGGCGCCCTTGCTCCTCAAGCATGTAAATATTATTTGTTGGCGCACCTTCACCAAGAGTAGGAATAACTTGGTTCGGATCAATTTTATGCAGCATGTCGCCCGTTTCGTTTTCAACGCCTGGTTTTACATCGTAATTCCAGCGGCAGGCATTCGTGCAGGTGCCTTGGTTTGGGTCGCGCTTGTTAATATAACCCGAGAGCAAACAGCGCCCTGAATACGCCATACATAACGCCCCATGCACAAACACCTCAAGCTCAGTATTTGGGCAAAGCGTGCGTATTTCCTTAATTTCTTCAAGCGAGAGCTCGCGCGATAAAATAACTCGCTCAATACCTTGTTTTGCCCAAAACTGAACACTTGCATAATTAACTGCATTTGCTTGCACCGATAGGTGAATAGGCATGGCTGGCCACTTTTCACGTACCAGCATAATGAGCCCAGGATCTGACATAATCAGCGCATCGGGTCCCATAGCAATCACAGGTTCTATATCACGTAAATACGATTTAACCTTTGCGTTATGCGGAGCAATGTTAGAGACCACATAAAACTTTTTATTTTGCGCATGGGCTTCATTAATCCCTATTTGTAATGTCTCTAAATCAAACTCATTATTACGTACCCGCAAACTGTAGCGAGGCTGGCCGGCGTAAACAGCATCAGCTCCATATGCAAAGGCGTAGCGCATGTTTTTTGAACTCCCCGCAGGGCATAACAGTTCGGGAATAAAAGAAGTTACAGAAGAAACAGCTGGCATATGCGCTCCGTACAGCTAACCGAGTACACACCGGTTGCATGATTAATTAATTTACAAGCGCGGCATTATAAATGCGCTAAACATTGTGCTTTTGATCAAGATCATAAAACTGCAACCAAACTGGTTTTTAATAAAATTAGGTTTTTTCAATTAAAACGCGTATAATTCGCGCCCGTAAATATTCACACTTTTATTTAAAAATTATTGGAGCATAAAGATGGCTTTAGAGCGTACTTTCTCAATCGTAAAACCTGATGCAGTAGCAAAAAACCACATCGGCGCAATCTACAACCGTTTCGAAACTGCGGGTCTTAAAATCGTTGCAGCTAAAATGGTTCACCTTTCAAAAGAGAAAGCTGAAGGTTTCTACGCAGAGCACAGCGAGCGTCCTTTCTTCGGTGCTTTAGTATCTTTCATGACATCTGGTCCAGTAATGGTTACCGTTCTTGAAGGCGAAAACGCTGTTCTTAAAAACCGTGAAATCATGGGTGCTACTAACCCTGCTGAAGCACTAGCTGGTACTTTACGTGCAGACTACGCTGATAGCATCGACGAAAACGCTGTTCACGGTTCTGACGCTGTTGAATCTGCTGCTCGCGAAATCGCGTACTTCTTCGCTGACGAAGAGCTTTGCCCACGTACTCGTTAATTCGAGTTTTACAGTTAACGCTGTAATGCAAAGTAAGAAAAGGGCTTTCGAGCCCTTTTTTAGTCATTACGTAAAGTATCCTTAAGTGCATTTTTGATATTTTACTTAATGATTAAAGTGGGTGAATTGTGTACAATTCGCCCTTGTAAATTTTATCTCCACCGTCACCGATTGAGGTTGTTTCATGACCGAGCAAAAAAAGATTAACTTATTAGATTTAAACCGAGATGCAATGCGTGAGCTATTTGTATCATTCGGTGAAAAGCCATTTCGTGGCGACCAGGTGATGAAATGGATTTATCATTTTGGCGTTGATAACTTTGACGACATGAGCAACGTTAATAAAAAGCTTAAAGAAAAGCTTAAAAACGAATGCGAAATTGTTGCGCCAGAAATCTCTGTTCGCCAGCAAGCAAGCGACGGCACAATTAAGTACGCATTAGTCCTTGATGGCGGCCAAGAAGTTGAAGCTGTATGGATCCCAGAAAAAGACCGCGCCACTTTGTGTGTATCTTCGCAAGTGGGTTGTGCCCTTGAGTGTACGTTTTGTTCAACTGCGCAACAAGGCTTTAACCGTAACCTTAAAGTGTCTGAAATTATTGGCCAAGTTTGGCGTGTAGCTAAAGACATAGGCCTTGATGGCAACAGCGAAAAACGCCCAGTTACCAACGTTGTAATGATGGGTATGGGCGAGCCCCTGCTTAATATTAAAAACGTAGTGCCGGCAATGGAACTTATGATGGACGATTGGGGCTTTGGCTTATCTAAGCGCCGCGTAACATTAAGTACCTCAGGGGTTGTACCTGCCCTTGATTTATTAAAAGAAAAAATAGATGTAGCACTTGCTATTTCACTTCACGCTCCCGATAACGCACTGCGTGACGTACTTGTACCAATTAATAAAAAGTACCCTATTGAAGAATTTTTAGCCGCGTGTCGTCGTTATATCGATGGCTCTAAAGCAAATAAAGACGTGACCATTGAATACGTTATGCTAAATGGCGTTAACGACAGCACCGACCAAGCACATGAGCTGGTTAAAACGCTTAAAGGTACACCTTCTAAAGTTAACCTTATTCCGTTTAACCCGTTCCCGGGTAACGAATACACGCGCTCAAGCAACAGCCGTATTGACCGTTTTTCTAAGGTTTTACAAGCTGCGGGGATTACATGTATTGTGCGCCGTACTCGTGGTGACGATATTGACGCCGCCTGTGGGCAATTAGCCGGCGATGTTGTTGACCGTACTAAACGTATGGCGAAAAAGAAAATGCGCGACGATAACGCAATTAGCGTAAATATCCAGCAAGCATAAGCCTGTAACCACCCTGCGTATATTTCCTATGCAGGGTGGTTAAGTTGTTTATTTTTAAATAAATGATGCAACACTAAGGGTTTTAGGTAAGATAGGCGCTATGGATAGAAAAACAGAGACAAGGTAATGCGATCTTTACTTGCTTTAACACTTTCAACACTTGCCCTTACAGGGTGCGTAAGTGAAAGTAGTTATAACGGCAGTGACAAACCCGTCGTCGAAAACAAAATCAATAATGCAGGCGCAGCACGCACTCGTATCGCCCTCGCTTTACAATACTTAGAAACTGGCAACAATTCGCAAGCAAAGTATAACCTAGAGCGAGCTATAGAATTTGCCCCAAATCTACCTGAAGTACATTACTCTCTTGCTTATTATTACCAACAAGTAGGCGAAAAAGAGCGTGCCGATAAAGCCTATCAAAAAGCATTAGCAATTAAGCCTGACGATCCGAACACGCTTAATAACTACGGTGTGTTTTTATGTAGTATTGAAGAGTATGACCGCGCGACCGATCAGTTTTTAAAAGCAATTGATATTCCAAGCTATATTCGCGTTGCCGAAAGCTACGAAAACCTTGCATTATGTGCCATAGAATTTAACGACTTTGAAAATGCAGAGAGTTACTTTAAACAAGCACTTAATCACAGCTCGCAACGTACATCGACCCTAATAAGCTTAGCCGCCCTTTTTTATGCTAAAAGCGATTTACATAAAGCCAGCGAAGTATTAAAGCGCCATGACGACACCGGCCGAGTGTCTGCACGTGCTTTATTGCTTGGTTATTTAATTAAGCAGCGCATGGGCAGAATAGAAGAAGCAGAAAAAATTGCCGCCACCATAATGCAAACTTACCCAACAAGTAAGCAAGCCTATGCTATTCGCGATAATCGTACTAAACAAACTGAGTTTGAAATACTGCGCGAAAAATACCGTAAAGCGCAGCTCGAAGAGCTTCAAGAGCAGTATGGCGAAGAGCAAATCAGTGTTGAGCAACCAAAAATTAAAATTATCCGAAAAAAGCGCCCAACTACCGATAATTCGACCAGCTTAATTTCTCCAGGGGTTGAGCCTTCAAGCCCAGTATTAAATGAGACGGCAAAAGCACAGGCAACCATTGCCGCAGCAAACAAACAAAAAACCGTTGCTGAGCAAAGTGGTGACGCTGCCACTCTCACGCCTGCGGCTCAACCAACGCAGGCTAAAGTAGCGACAACAACTAAAGCAGTAGTGCCAGCTGTGGCAGCCGCTCCAACCGTAACAAATACTGCCCAAGTAGCAACGACAACTACAACATCTGTGCCTGCAGAGTCTAAAACAGATACCGCAGCGGTGCTTTTGGCTTTAACAACGGATCACCAAGCGCAACAAACGTCTACACCCACAGCTGAGCCGCCAAAAGCAGTCGCTAAACAAACACCCAAAGATGATGACGAAGTAAAAATAATTTCATTTGGTGCGCCAAAACAAGCTAACTTTAACACCCCACAAAATACACGCCCTGCTGAAAATGGCCCACAGAATACGGGCTTAAATAATTCGGTAGTATTTTATGAGGCTAAAAAAGACAGTGCGGTATTTAGTAATAACCCATACAGCGACAGTAACGACATTACACTAAAAAACTACCAACCAAGTGTAAAACAAGAGCCTCCCATGCTTAATCCAAAAGTCCCCCCTTTAAAGGTGCCTTTTCATATTATTGAGTTTGGTGAAAACCTATTTAGCATTTCAGTGCGATACAATGTTAAACTACAAAAACTCCTGCAGTGGAATGGTCTAAAGGAGTCGGATCGTGTTATCAACGGAAGTAAAATTTATTTAAACGATCCTAATATTTATTACGAGATTAAAGCTGGCGATACCCTTTACGACATAGCTACCCAGCGGCATGTATTAATTGATGAATTAATGCGATGGAATAAATTAAGTCCAGATATAGAACTTACACCTGGGCACAGACTATTACTAGTGGATCCAAATTCGTACCTATTATGACAGAAGAAACTACGCAACAAAGCGATGAACCAAGTGTTGGGCAACTATTAAAAGCGCATAGAGAGCAGGCTAATGTAAGCTTAGAGTCACTTACTGGCCCACTTAAGCTTTCTATTTCTCAGCTGCAACGCTTAGAAAGCGATCAGTACCAAACGTTAGGCCCAATTACCTTTGTAAAAGGCTACATTAAAAACTATTGCCGTGAACTACACGTCGATAGCGCCCCTATATTAGCTAAATTGCCAGCACCGCCCGAGCCTACAAAGCCGGCTAACATGCAAAGCTTTTCGCGCCGCACAGAAAAAGAAGCCCACGACAGCCGCCTAATGCTGGTGAGCTACATTATTTTAGCCATTGTTATTGGCTCATCTGCCTTATGGTTTTGGCAAAATGCTACGCCTATCGATGAGCAAACAAGCACAATCAATATTGAAAATTCAATTTTAGATAACCAGCAAAATAACAACGCGCAAAATAACGAAAGCGATAACACCTCGCAAATGCAAGCAACGCAGGCAGTTGAGCGCACACCGGCTGTAATGCCTATAAGTGCTGAACAAGTCCCTATAAGTGAAGCCGTTAATGCCACGGCGCCTATTGCCGCTAGCACCCAAACAGCCACTAACGAGCCCGACACGCAAAGTAACACCAGTACAATTAACATGGTGTTTAACGATGAGAGCTGGGTAGAAATACACGATGGCGAAGGTGAACGCATTGCATTTGGCGTAAAAAAAGCAGGCTATAAAATGGCTGTAAGCGGTACCCCGCCTTTTTCAGTTGTGCTGGGTAAGCACGACGTAGTTAGTGTTTCTCTAAACGGCGAACCAGTTGATATTTCTGGTTATCCTAAAAATCGTTTAGCCAAATTTAAATTACCATTAGCAGAGTAGTCGCTATGTTTTCAGAATCTCCAATTAAACGCAGAAAATCAACCCGCATCAATGTAGGCAACGTGCCTATTGGTGACGGTGCCCCTATTGCCGTGCAGTCGATGACCAATACCGACACCATGGATATAGATGCCACGGTAGCGCAAATCCAAGCAATACAAGATGCCGGCGCCGACATAGTGCGTGTATCTGTACCAACAATGGATGCCGCAGAAGCGTTTAAAAGTATAAAAGAGCAAGTTAGTATACCGCTTGTAGCCGATATTCACTTTGATTACCGCATAGCGTTAAAAGTGGCAAAATACGGCGTAGATTGCCTACGTATAAACCCAGGAAATATAGGCAGTGAAGAGCGTATTAGAGCCGTTGTAGACTCAGCGCGCGAGCATAATATTCCTATTCGTATTGGTGTAAATGGCGGCTCATTAGAGCGCGACCTACAAGAAAAATACGGCGAGCCAACTCCCGAGGCATTACTTGAATCAGCAATGCGCCATGTAGATATATTACGCCGCCTTGATTTTGACCAATTTAAAATATCGGTAAAAGCATCAGACGTATTTTTAGCTGTAGGCGCTTATCGCTTACTTGCTAAAGAAATAGATCAACCCCTGCATTTAGGGATCACCGAAGCCGGCGGTATGCGCTCAGGCTCGGTTAAATCGGCTGTAGGTTTAGGCATGTTACTTGCCGAAGGTATTGGCGATACGCTACGTGTATCACTTGCTGCCGACCCAGTTCAAGAAATCAAAGTAGGTTTTGATATTTTAAAATCGCTGCGTATACGCTCTCGCGGTATTAACTTTATTGCCTGCCCTAGCTGCTCACGTCAAGAGTTTGATGTAGTGGGCACCATGAACCAGCTTGAAGAGCGCCTAGAAGATGTTGTTGAGCCAATGTCTGTTTCGGTAATTGGTTGTGTCGTTAACGGCCCAGGCGAAGCCCTTGTTAGTGATATTGGCCTTGCCGGTGCAAACCGCCGCTCAGGTTTATACATTAATGGCGAGCGTCAAAAAGCGCGTATTGATAACAACAACATTGTTGACCAGCTTGAAGGCTACGTGCGCGACTTTATTGCTCAAAAAGAGCAGCAAACACCTATCGACATTAAAATAGTCGAATAAATACCGTATAAAGCGCCAAACCACGTTGTTTGGCGTTTACCTTTATAGCTAGAGGATACCCAAACGACCCCAAGATACAGAATTCAGCGTTTCACAGGCTCTTAATATCAAGGCGTTACTTTGCAAGAATGGCAATCCCTTTTAAAAAGTAACAACGATGAGAGTAAATGTCTGTGAACCGCCCAACGGGTTGGTTTAAAAGCGATTTATACTGCGTTATTGATTTTAACAATAGAACCACTATTACTTTCAATCAATGCCTTGCCTAAATCGCTTTTAATTCAAACGACGCTCGCATCATGGGGTCATTTGGGTATATAATGACGGGTCAATTTTTAGCATTCTTGTTGTGTAAGCATTTTTTTATTACACATAAACAGTAATTAGGATTTATCAGTGGCAAAACAAATTCAGGCAGTTCGCGGTATGAACGATTGTCTGCCGGGCGACACGCAAGTTTGGCAGAAAGTAGAAAACATTTTACGCGAGACAGTAGCATCGTTCGGTTATCAAGAAATTCGTTTTCCTATTGTAGAATCAACCGACTTATTTAAACGCTCTATTGGTGAAGTAACCGATATAGTAGAAAAAGAAATGTATACCTTTGCCGATCGTAACGGCGACATGCTAACCCTTCGCCCAGAGGGCACCGCAGTGTGTGTACGTGCAGGTAACCAAAATGGCTTGCTTTATAACCAAGAGCAGCGCCTGTGGTACATGGGCCCGATGTTTCGTCATGAGCGCCCTCAAAAAGGCCGCTACCGTCAGTTTCACCAATTTGGTTTAGAAACATTTGGTATTGCCACAGCCGACATAGACGCAGAAGTTATTTTACTTACCGCGCAATTATGGAAAGCATTTGGCATTAACGAACACGTACGTTTAGAGCTTAACTCGTTAGGCTCTAACGAAGCACGTGCTGATTACCGCGATGCACTCGTTGCCTACCTTGAACAGCATACCGACGTGCTTGATGAAGATTCAAAGCGCCGTATGTACTCAAACCCATTACGTGTACTTGATAGCAAAAACCCAGACGTGCAAGCAATCTTAGTGGATGCGCCTAAATTGTCTGAGCATTTAGATGCTGAATCAAAAGAACATTTTGCAAATTTATGTGAACGTTTAGACGCAGCTGGCGTCATATACACGGTTAATGAAAAGTTAGTACGTGGTTTAGACTACTACAACCGCACAGTATTTGAATGGGTAACAGATAGCCTAGGTGCACAAGGCACAGTGTGTGCTGGCGGACGCTACGATGGCTTAGTTGAGCAACTTGGCGGCAAAGCAACGCCCGCAGTTGGTTTTGCTATGGGTCTAGAGCGCTTAGTACTGTTACTCCAAGCACTTGAGTGTGTAGGTGACATTCGCCGCAATGCTGATGTATATTTAGCGGCAATGGGCGACAAAGCCAGCGTACAAGCCCCTGCCATTGCAGCGCAACTGCGTAGCGACGTACCCGGTTTACGCGTTATGGTGCATGCCGGCGGCGGTAACTTTAAAAAACAACTAAAACGAGCTGATAAAAGCGATGCACTAGTGGCTGTTATTATTGGCGAAGATGAATTAGAAAAAGGCGTTGTGACCATCAAATATTTACGTGAGCGTAAAGAGCAAGTCACACTAGAATTAGAACAAGCTAAAGCGCTATTAGCTGAGCTTATCAATAGCTAAGCTAACTTAAGAGGTAATAATGGACATTTATTCAACAGAAGAACAACAAGCAGAAGCCATTAAGCGCTTTTTTCGCGAAAACGGTATTTCACTTGCGCTAGGTGTAATTGTAGGTTTAGGCGGCTTATACGGTTGGAAAGCATACAACCAAAACCAAATTACAACTGCTGAGCAAGCGTCTGACGAATATACAACACTTGTACAAAGTGACGATGTACTTGGCGCAGCCGATACATTCATTAAAAACAACCAAGACACAAGCTATGCAACTTTAGCCGCTTTTGTTGCGGCAAAAGACGCTGTTGATGCAAAAAAATTAGACCTTGCTAGCGAAAAACTTAGCTGGATTGTTACAAACGCCCAAAGCGAAGAGCTTAAAGCCATTGCTATTACGCGTTTAGCACGTATTCAACTTGCGCAAAGTAAATTTGACGAAGCCCTAAGTACATTAAACTCACCCCTACCAGAGGCATATAACGCCAATGTAGCTGAGCTAAAAGGCGATATTTACATTGCACAAGGTAATAAAGACCAAGCTCGCACTGCGTATCAAGCAGCTGCCGATGCAGGCGGGTTAACAACAAACCCTTTATTACAAATTAAATTAGACGACCTAGCAGTAACTAGCCCAGCGGCATAAGGTTTTAGGTATGAAAAAAATAACAACAGCAACTCTCGCACTGTGCATGGCAACGCTAATGGGTTGTTCATCAAGTGATGACGAAGACGAGTTAGTACTTCCTGAAATTGTTAATCAATTTGAAACAGACGTAGTGTGGCAAGAGTCGGTTGGCAGTGGTGTAGAACATTATTTTTCTCGCTTATCGCCTGCTGTATACAAAGACACTATTTATGTAGCTAGCCGCGAAGGCCAAATTGAAGCGCTTTCGCTTACTAATGGCGACACGTTATGGGAAACCGACGTACGTGAAGATTTATCGTTTTGGCCATGGTCAGATAACGGCACAGCAAAATTATCAGGCGGTATATTACAAGCTTATGGTAAAATTTACGTAGGCTCTGAGCACGGGTTTATTATTGCCCTTGACCGCGAAACGGGTGAAGAAGTATGGCGTAAAAATGTGCCAGGCGAAGCGTTATCAAAACCAGCTGCTGGCGATGGCCTAATTTTTGTTAATTTAGGCTCGGGTAAACTATTAGCACTGCACCCAGATACAGGCGAAGAACGCTGGAACTTCGAACAAGAAGTACCACCGCTTACATTGCGTGGCCAAAGCTCGCCAACAGTTGCAAACGGTGGTGTGTTAGTAGGCTTAGAAACAGGTAAATTAAGTGTACTCATTTCAGAGAGCGGTTATTCAGCATGGAGTGCAGAAATTGCCGTTGCTAAAGGCGCATCAGAATTTGAGCGTTTGGTTGATGTAGACACACAACCTATTATTAGCGGCCCTTACGCTTATGCTATTGCATACAACGGTAACCTAGCAGCGGTAGATATTCGCTCAGGCAATGTTGTATGGAAACGTGAATACAGCAGCTACCGCGAAATAGCGATGGATGCACAAACTATTTACCTAGTAGATAGCGAAGGCGTAATTTACGCATTAGATAAAAATTCAGGTATTGAACGTTGGAGCCAACCCGCTCTACGAGGTTGGTACCTAACAGGCCCTGCAGTTGCAGGTAGCCACTTAGCTTTAGGTGACCAAGAAGGTAACCTACATTGGCTAAACAAAGACACTGGCGAGTTAGTATCTCGTGAAGAATTTGACAGCTCAGGCTTTTTTGTTGAGCCGGTTGTAGCCGACGACAAGCTAATTTTATACACCCGTGATGGTGAAGTTAGTGTGGTAAACACCCCTAACTAACTAGCTAACACTTAAAGGTTTTTTGTAAGGCTTCGCACTGCGAAGCCTTTTGTTGTTTTTTAAAGAGGTAGTTTATGCTTCCCGTGATCGCTCTAGTTGGGCGACCCAATGTGGGCAAATCCACATTATTTAACCGTTTAACACGTACTCGTGATGCACTCGTAGCCGATTTTCCAGGTTTAACACGAGATAGAAAATATGGCCAAGCTAATTATGATGGCTATGAATTTATCGTGGTAGACACGGGTGGTATTGATGGCTCTGAAGAAGGCATCGAAACCGAAATGGCCGACCAGTCGTTACTTGCCATTGAAGAAGCCGATATTGTGTTGTTTTTGGTTGATGCCCGCGTAGGCATGACCGTTGCTGACCAAGCCATTGCTAATCACTTGCGCAAGCAAGAGAAAAAAAGCTTTGTGGTTGCCAACAAAACAGATGGCATTGACGCCGACTCAAACTGTGCAGAATTTTATCAATTATCATTAGGTAATATTCACCATATTGCAGCAGCACATGGGCGTGGTATTACACAGCTTTTAGAGCACACTTTACAGCCTGTAATTGCAGAGCTTGCAGCACTAGATGAAGACGTTGCTGATGACGATGAAGAGTTAATCGACCTTTATCAAGAAGCTGAAGGCGACGATACAGACCACCAAGCGTTTGCCGATAAACCAGTAAAACTGGCTATTATTGGTCGCCCTAACGTAGGTAAGTCTACACTTACAAACCGTATACTCGGTGAAGAACGTGTAATTGTATACGATATGCCGGGCACCACTCGCGACTCTATTTATATTCCGATGACTCGTAACGACAAAGAATATATTTTAATAGATACGGCAGGTGTTCGTAAGCGTAAAAAAGTAAGCGACGTAGTTGAAAAGTTCTCAGTAATTAAAACGCTTCAAGCTATTGAAGATGCAAACGTTGTATTACTGGTTGTTGATGCTCGCGATGGTATTTCTGATCAAGACTTAAGCTTATTAGGTTTTGCGCTTAACTCAGGTCGTTCATTGGTTATTGCCGTGAACAAATGGGATGGGCTTGATGATTACGTTAAAGATCGCATTAAAACAGAGCTTGATCGCCGTTTAGGTTTTATTGATTTTGCGCGCTTACACTTTATATCTGCACTTCATGGTACAGGTGTTGGCCACTTATTTGAATCGGTAGATGAAGCGTACGAGTCAGCAACTAAACGTATTAGCACCGCAATGCTACGCCGTATTATGGACATGGCACAGGCCGATCATCAGCCGCCACTTGTTCGTGGTCGTCGTGTTAAGCTTAAATATGCGCATGCCGGTGGTTATAACCCGCCACGTATTGTAATTCACGGTAACCAAGTTCACGATTTACCAGATAGCTACAAACGCTACCTGATGAACTACTACCGTAAAGCACTTAAAATTATGGGCACCCCGATCAAAATTGAATTTAGAGAAGGTGATAACCCATTTGCAGGGCGTACTAACAAAGTAACGCTTTCGCAAAAACGTAAAATACGTGCCTTTGCCAAAGAAAACCGTAATAAATAAATTCGTTAGAGTTAATTTACTACAAAAAAACGGCGTACTTTTTAGTACGCCGTTTTTTATGCTTTATACCAATTAGCTTAATTAAGTGATTTATTTTAGGCTTGGTATTAAAGATTAAGTAATGCCAATTGCACCAGCCGTTCAACGGTGGTGTCTTGGCTATTTTTAGGCGCTTTGGGGTAATTCTTAGATTTTGGTGGCTTAATAGATACAAACCCATGATTGGTGGCCATTTCGTGAGCTAACAGCTTACGCTCTTTGGGTGTTAAATGGTTTTCGTGTATTTTTGCAAGCTCGCCGCTATCAAGCCATATGCCAGCGCAACCTGGGCACTCGTCTATCTCAACCACTTTGAGCGGTGAAAAAAACCGGCGCATCATTACTATGCTTGGGCACTTTGGGCAATTTACTCGCGATGAGACTTCGCCCTCGCCTTCGGTATAATTACTCAAATACTTAAGTAGAACCTGACCATGCTTTAACTCAGGCGAGCTAAACTTAAAAATTTGACTGTTATCAAAAAATACGCCGCCTTGCACTGACGTAAAAACAGTGATCCCGCCAACAAGTAAAGGTTCAAGTGGCGTATTGCTACGAGGACAATACATTTAAAATTCCTTTTTATTTTAAATTTTTATTATTTACTCAAGTGCTTTATGAATAAGCCCAACAAGCGGCGCTGGTAATGTAATATTACCTGCAAGTACAAACTCATGCGCATCGTCTGACATTTTTTGCCATGTACGGCGAATAATACCTATCCATTTTTGCTCATCGTAATCTGGCTTACTATTAGCAAACCCGAGCATGTAATGCTCAATAAATACCAGGCTTGCTACATCTTCTACTAATTGGCTATCTGGGTTACGTTTGATCTTTTTTTTAGCAACTGCATCGTACACTCTGTTTTGCTCAGCATCGCTGTACCCAGCTTGCTGCATAAGCGCAACAACACTACTTGCATGAAATATATAAAGCGCACTGCGCCATTGATGATAGCCCTGCTTATTCATTGCAAAGTCGCTACGCGGCGACTTCCAACGTTGTATATGCTGCCCACGCACTGCAATTTTCATGAGTTCATCGGCATCAGGCTTAAAGCGAGTTAGCATTTCGCTCATACGCTGTGAGTATAAATACTCTTTTGGAACACTCTCCCCATTAAATTGCTCACTGTTTGGGTCTTGGTTGTTTGCTTCATCAATTAAGGCGATTACTTTATTAAACATGACGGTCATTTTTTATAATAAGTTTTAATCATTCTAAACGCTGATAAAACAATAAACTAGTGCGCCACTCAGTTACGCAGTGAAATTTGTTCAATCAAAAAGTAAAGCCTAGAGGTACAAGTTATAAAAGTAAGCGCATTGATTAAGTTAACTTGGTACTATATTGAGCACAAATTAAAATAAAAAAGCGCGACTAACTCGCCAATAACGGATAACTATGTTTAAAAAACGTATTTTAGCTATTTGCTTAGCAGCCACCTCGCTACCAAGCCTTGCCGACAGTAACAGCGATTTAAAAACCATTATTGATAACCATTGGCAAAATGCCAAAGCTGAAAAAATATTTTTTCGGACCGATCCAGACGGTTGGAAACCAAACGGCACATTACCAAATTGGAGCGAGCAAGCCATTGCTAAGCGCCAAGCGTATAACAACAATGTACTAAAAAGCTTAGCCAACATTGATCCAAAAACGCTCAACAAGGATCAGCTAATGAACTACCGCTTATTTAAATATGAGCGAGAAACCGAGCAGCAAAGCTACCTTTATCAAGATAAGTATTTTCCGGTAAATTTTTTAAGTGGCTGGCATACCTACTTTGCAGAAGCACCCGCTAATATGGCTTTTTTAACAGCTGATGATTACAACGCATTTTTAATCAGCCTTGCCGACTACCCGCGCTTTAATCAGCAAAATATTGATTTAATGAAAGAAGGAATAAAAACAGGATTTACCCATTACTGTAAAACCTTTGAAAATTACAGCCAAAGCATTAGCGCGCACATAGTTAAAAACCCCGAAAACAGCGCCCTTTACGAGCCCTTTACGCGTATACCTAATACATTTAATACAGCGCAAAAATCAAACTTAAAACAAAAAGCCCAAGCCGTAATTAAAGATAAAGTAATTCCTGCGTATCAGCATTTTTACGACTTTTTTGAAAATGACTATATGCCACATTGTAGAGCGCAGCCGGGCATAGCAAGCGTTAAAGGCGGGCTTGACTACTACAAGTACACGGTTAATTACTACACCACAACAAACGCCACACCTAAACAAATACATGAGTTAGGCCTTAAAGAAGTCGCGCGTATTAAGGCGCAAATGCAAAATATTATTGATGAAGTAGGCTTTGATGGCACCTATAGTGAGTTTTTAGAATTTTTAGCAACCGATGAGCAATTTTACGCAAAAGACGCGCAAGACTTGCTAGAAAAAACAGCCTTTATAACGCAAAAAATGTATGGCAAATTGCCCACTTACTTTGGCCACTTACCGCGTAACACCTTTACTATTAAGGGCTCAGCAAGTCGTGGGGCGTTTTATATGCCACCGCCAGATAACCGCTCACCAGGCACTTATTTTTTAGCCTCAACACCTAAACTGCAGCCTTTATATAATTTAGAAGCTCTCAGCCTGCATGAAGCAATCCCCGGGCACCATTTACAAAACGCCATTGCTATGGAGCTAAATGTACCCGAATTTAGACGCACACTTAGCCACTCTGCATTTGGCGAAGGTTGGGCACTATACACAGAACGCTTAGGCAAAGAAGCTGGTTTTTATCAAAGCCCGTACAGCGATTTTGGCCGTTTAGGCTACGAAATGTGGCGTGCAGTGAGGCTTATTGTTGATACCGGTATTCATGCCTTTGGTTGGAGCCGCCAAAAAGCAATTGATTACTTAGCCAGTCACACTGCTTTACCACAAAGTGCGGTGGAAGATCAGATAGATCGCTATATTTCATGGCCAGGCCAAGCGCTCTCTTACAAAATGGGCGAAATAAAAATACGTGAACTACGTGCAAAAGCCGAAAAAGAACTCGGCGCTCAATTTGATATACGCAGCTTTCACGACACTGTTATTGGCCAAGGCTCATTGCCTATGGCAGTGCTTGAAGACGTTATAAACGATTGGATAGCAAAACAAAAATTGGCTATTTAACATTAATGAGGACGGTATTATTTTCCGCCTCTTTCTAAACGGACTTTTTAATGAAACACCTACTTATTTTTATATCATTCATTTTATTTAGCAGCCAAGCTAATGCGTTTTGTTTAGAAGCATCAAACTACATAGAGGGCGTAAAATATGGCGTTTGTGGGGAGCAAACAGATTCAATTTCCCTTACGCCTTATTTTATTATATGGATGCTTTTAAATGTGTTATTTGGGCAAATGCTTAATAAACCAAATGTACACGTGGGGTTTAAGTATTTACTTTTCCTTTGTGCATTTCCACTCAGCCCGCTAGTGCTTTTAATGAATTTAACTGGAATGATGGTATCTCGCGTTTATAAAAAATATTCAAACCCAGCAGCAAATAAAACCCAAGCTAACCATGTTTGCGCAGAACCTGTTATTGAAAAGCCGAGTGTTAATCAGCTAACAATTGGCGAGTACACTTTTGACAGTCTGCAGCAGTCCTTAATTAAAGAAGATAACCTCTACACATTAGAGCCTAAATGCATGCAGGTACTTAGCTATTTAATAGAACAACAGCCAAGAATAGTTAGCCTTGAAGAGTTACACAACAATGTATGGGAGAATCAAATAGTAACCGATACCGCAGTTAGACGAGTTATTAGCAAACTACGTGTAGCCCTTAACGATAACGACACAAAAAACCCCAAATATATAAAGTCTGTAATGAAGCGAGGTTATCAGCTTATAGCTAAAGTAAAAACACAACCTATTGAATAGTAATGACTTATAAAAGTTATAACCAAGGTAATACCATGGTTATAACTTTATAATAACTAGTTAATGGCTTTGTTATCGTTATTTTTTGCCAATCGTTTTAATTTGTCTAGGCGCTATAGAGCGACCCATAAAATTAAATAGTTAAGGAAGAAAATATGAAACACTTATTACCTCTATTACTAGTATTAATCATAACAGTAATTACATTAAGCCTTATTAACAGCAACGAGTGTATAGAAATAGGTAACGCATCTATTGCCAGTATTTCATTTGGCACGTGTGATTTATCTAACCCTCAATCAAACATATCACCACTTTTAGCTTTATTTTGGTTAGCCATGAGCGTTTGCTTTGCAATTACATTACCTAAATCAACTGTTGCTAATAAGTACAAAATTGCCTTATTTATATTTGGTTTACCACTCACTGTTTTTGTTTATTTAATTGCCTATATATCTGAAAATATACGCCAAGCCACTCAATCTCTTAAGTAAACCTAGATGAGCAAGTCACACTTGCTCATCCTTTCTTAATTAAATACAAGTGAAAATCAATCCCTACCCGCTTTTGCTTCGTAAACTTAATGATTACAAAAACCAGAGCATAAGTATGAGCAAACGCATTTTATATTGGCTACAAAACGATTTACGCCTAACCGATAACCCAATTTTTAGTGACCTTATGTTGCAGCAATGCGCGCTTGATATTGTATTTGTTATTAACCCGCACTGGTTTAAAAATAATAACTACCAACAAAAACCTTACGGCATACATAAGCAGCAGTTTTTAATGCAAAGCTTGTACGAACTACAACAAGCACTTATTGAGCGCGAGCAAACCCTGCATGTGCTTGAGGGCGAACCCGTATCGCTTTTAAAAACGCGTATAAATGAGCAAAATATTGATGAAGTGGTATACAGTGAGCAATTTGGCCTGTACGAGCAACGACAAATAAACTTACTCAAAGCGCATTGCCCAAATACACAATTTACAGTAACGCAGCAAGACACGCTCTTTAAGCAAAATGACCTCCCGTTTGATTTAAACGAATTACCTAAACACTTTACCCCGTTTCGTAAAAAGGTAGAGGCCGCCAATAGCCCCATTACACCAACAACTTTGCCAAACGGTTTGCTGCCTAAGCCAATAACTTTATGCGCAAAAAAACCTATAGAACGTATAACAAATAAAGCCGTAATGCATGGCGGACTTAACAGTGCGCAAGCTCATTTAAAGCAATACTTTGCAGGCGCAATGCCAAGTACTTATAAAACGACTCGCAACGAGCTTGATGGCTTTAACAACACCACCAAATTTAGTACTTGGCTTGCCTTTGGTTGTTTAAGTGCAAAACAAGTATATAAAGCCGTAGAAAATTACGAGCAATGCAATACGGCAAACGAGTCTACTTACTGGATTAAATTTGAATTGCTATGGCGAGAGTATTTTAAATGGCACGCACTTAAAGCAGGTAACAACCTGTTTAGCTTTAAAGGGCAAAAGCAAACTAAACCGCTTACTACTTTTACACCTACACGCTTTGCTGCTTGGTGTAACGGCACAACGCCTTACCCGCTTGTAAATGCCATTATGGAAGAACTAAACACTACGGGTTATATATCAAATAGAGCAAGGCAAATTGCAGCGAGCTGCTTAGTAAACGAGCTTGCCCTTGATTGGCGATACGGCGCAGCCTATTTTGAGCAACAATTGATTGATTACGATGTAGCAGCAAATTGGGGCAACTGGCAGTACATAGCCGGTGTGGGGGTTGACCCACGTGGCGGCCGCCACTTTAATATACAAAAGCAAACGGCGCAGTTTGATCCAAATGGTAATTACACCAATAAATGGCACGGGCACAGTAATAAAACACAGCAGCTCGATCACTTAAACGAAGTAGATTGGCCTATTTAAGCCAATCTCCCTCCACCAGGTTATATTTAAAACAGCTGCGCAATGCCTACATTAATGGCAAAACCAGCTATGGTTAAAAACAAAAATAAACAGCCTGCTAATAACAGAGGCTTTATACCCGCTTGGCGAATAGCGCCAACGTGGGTACGCAGCCCAAGTGCGACCATGGCAATGGTAAGTAGTATATTGTCAAACCATATAATAGCGCTTGTAGTACCTTGCGGAATAACCGATAACGAATGCACGCCACTTGCCACTATAAATAACACTGCAAACCAAGGGATTGTAATACCCGCTTTTTGCTCGCCGCCATGTGCGTTTATGTTTGCATGCTTTTTACTTTGCCAAAACGATAAGCCTACTAAAAATGGCGCAAGCATCATTACGCGTAGCATTTTTTCTATCACGGCGGTGTCGGCCGCATTGGCACTTACCGCAGTCCCTGCTGCTACCACTTGCGCAACTTCATGAATGGTTGAACCAACAAAAATACCGTACGCATGCTCACTCAAACCCATATATTCAAACATAATTGGGTAGGCAAACATACTTAACGTGCCAAACACCACAACCGTTGCCACCGCTACAGATACTTTATGCGCTTGTGCTTTTATAACTGGCTCAGTTGCCATTACCGCTGCGGCGCCACAAATAGAGCTACCCGCACCTATTAGTATAGTTGTTTGTTCATCAAGCTTAAAAACGCGCCTACCTAGCTGTAATGCTAATATAAACGTACCAAGCAGCATTACCACATCGGTTAATAGGCCATGCCAGCCTACACCCGCTACTTGTGCAAAAGTAATCCTAAACCCAAATAAAATAACGCCCGCTTTAAGTAATATACTTTTAGCGTAATCAACGCCTACATCTGTACGCGTAGCAATGTGCGCATACACGCTGTTGCCCACAATAATGCCAAGCACAATACCAATTGTTAAGGAGCTAAATTGCGCACTTTGCATTATAGGTAACTTACTTAATGCAACAGATGCCCCCGCTAACACAACCACCAGCAGCATACCTAACCACCAGCGCGTATCGCCGTATTGCTTAGTATTAATACCCAAAGGCTGAAAACTATTTTTAATAGCGCTAAGCATAATATTCCCTCACTTAAACCAAGTTGATGTGTTGACTTAATTGTAAGAAAGCTCAAAATATAACTCCAATATATTAAAATCATGATTTGATAACTTAAAGTTATACAATTTAGAGTTATGCAATTTAAGGTTATACAATGAAC
Organism: Pseudoalteromonas sp. S327; assembly: GCF_005886415.1. NCBI lineage: Bacteria > Pseudomonadati > Pseudomonadota > Gammaproteobacteria > Alteromonadales > Pseudoalteromonadaceae > Pseudoalteromonas > Pseudoalteromonas sp. S327. The sequence continues at coordinate 136,874 of NZ_PNDP01000003.1, forward strand.
TTACATGCGCTTAGGGTGTTTTATACAGTGGCTAAATTGGGTAGCTTTTCAGGCGCAGCCGAAGCGCTTTTTATAAGCCAGCCCGCTGTTTCTAAAGCGCTAAAAGAGCTAGAGCATCAGTTAAACATACAACTTATTGAACGTGCATCTAAGGGTAAAAAGCTCACCTTAAGCGAAGGTGGACAAGCACTTTTTGATCACGCCCGCAGTATTTTTGCTATCGAAAAAGCCGCCATTGAAGATATTAAGTCGCGCACAGGGCTTAAGCGCGGTACATTAGTTATAGGCACCAGCACCACCATTGCCAGTTATTGGCTACCGCCTTATTTAGCCAAATTTTGTGCGCAGTACCCGCATATAAAAGTAGAAGTACAAGTGGCTAATACCGCGCAAATTGAGCACGCATTGCTAGAATGCACTATCGATTTAGCTCTGGTTGAAGGCACACCTACCGAGCCACATATAATAAGTAAGCACTGGCAAAATGATTTAATGAGTGTGGTTATACCGAGCAACTTTAAGCCCACTAAAGACTTAAAAGCATGGTTAAACGAGCAGTTTTGGTTATTACGCGAGCCAGGCTCTGGCACGTTAGAAATGTCGGTAAAGTTATTAGCAGAGCATGGCGTACAAGCAGAGCAAAGTATGCAATTAGGCAGTAACGAAGCCATTGCAAGGGCTGTTGCTCAAGGTATGGGGGTCGCTTTATTGCCAAACGTAGTCACAGAAGATTTAGTGCAGTTAGGCAAATTAACACGCCTGAGCCAAAAAAATAACGAGCAACTCTCTCGGCCTCTTTATCAACTGCATTATAAAGACAGACCGTCTTCGCATGCTGCGCAAGCATTCGAAAAAAGTTTATTTAGTGAATAGTGATTATGTGAGCTGTAAGTCATGTAAGGGAAAGGTTGTGTGACATGAATGGCTTGTTGTGGTGTTACCTTAATTTATTATATATAAGCCAACTAGTTAAACCCATTGAAAGTACCAATAAATGAAGAACCAATGTTTCACGATTAAATTCACTAAAAAGACTAAGTAAAAAAACAGGAAGTATGCTTAAGATTAAAACTACCGGTAATTTAAATAAATTTAACTTTTGGAGTAATAAGCTAATAGGTAATCCGTAAATGAGCATTAAAGGATAAAAATAAAATAAACTTCCCACCCCTATTGATACACCAAAACCAACACCTGAAATTAATGAACTAACAGAAGTATAGTTTTCGATACCCGCATAAAAATAACAAAAACCAAGGACTGGTAATGCAATTAATGGACTAAGAATCGCAGCAATCAAATTTTTACGTAGATCTTTAGACATATTAAGAAATACCACAACGAGCTTGTAGATTAATTCGTTTTTTATTTGTTTTAATTGATATGCAAACCATAGCTGAATTCCTATTTCTGCTCAGCCAAATGGATCAAACCCGTCTTCACGCACTGTAATTTTAAGAGAACACTCATAGCAGTTCACCAGCTACCCATAAATCTATTAGCTAAATCAGTAAGCCCAAATATGATCAAGCTAAACTTACAAACCCTTAGTTAAATCTTGTGCCAATGACCCCGTTGGCTTTTCAATTACGCGTACTAACTCTTTACCATTTTGCTTAACAATAAACGTTGGGGTGTATTGCAAGTCGTGAGCCTTTGCAATGCCTGCATCGTCTTGCTTGTTGTAACCCACGGCCACATAGTCAATGCTTGCAAGTTGTACTTTCGATGCATCAAGTAACTTAATGAGTTTTGGCACTTCGCGCTCACTGTCGTGGCACCAGGTGCCAAATAATACAATAAGCTCTTTGCCTTCTAGTTTTTGCATTAGGGCTATATCTTGTGCTGTTGGGGTATATGCCTTGTATTGTTCGTTAAATTTGTCGTAGTCGCTTAACAGTGATTGCGTACTTATCTCGCCCGAAAATGGCGCTGTAGCAGCGCAGCTTACAAGCGGCATGCTTAAAGCACACAATAAAATTAATTGTTTAAACATGAGGTTACTCTTAATTTAGGTATTAAACGACTATACCCAATATTGAGTGAAGAGTGAACAGCTCTAAAGCGTTACTTTTTATCCATAAAAAAATTAACTTGCGATAAGTTAGTTAAATATTCTCGCCTTACTGCTTTATTCTCGGCTAACTTATCTAAGTCACCAATTAAGGTAACAAGCTTGGTGTGTGAGTGACGGTTTGTTTCTATAAAATCATCTTGCTTGTCATCACTCTCATCGCGCTCTTTTTTATGCATTGAGTAGCTGTTTTCGTTTTCTTCGAGCCAAATATCGTCAATTAAGCGAATGTCGCTTTTACTAACTGTTTGCTCTTGCATCGCCATTTGCAGTTCATATTGGTTAGTTTGCGGGTTAAACGCATACATTTTTGTATCAACATCCACTTCGTGAGACTGATCAAGCCCCACTAGCTCTTTATTTTTAACCGCAGTCCCTACGTTATAACTCTCTTCTTTGTTGTAGTAATCAGGGCGACTGTATTGATAATCAAAATGGCTACTTACATTTTTACTTTGCGTTACACCGCTAAGATCCCCTAATTGGGTTTGATCAGTCGCTTGGCTTAGCTCAATGGTACTTTTAGGCTGATAATCGCCGTTATCCAGCGCATATGAAAAAGTGGCATCAAAATCAGCGAGCTTAGAAATACCCGCTCCTAATGTATTTGGCGCTTTATTACCGAGCCCTTGGTAACGGGCATCGTTTGTAATCATGTTATCAACTAAATCGGCAACCATGGCGCGCCCGTCATTAAATTGCTGATCTGCAAGCGACTCTAAATTGCTATAACGCTCAGCCGCTGACGACATACTCGCAAAAGCGCCTTTAAATAATGCAAAGCCCTGCAGCATTGCTTCGTCACCTTTTCGCCCAAATGCCGACTCTTTATCGTCTTTGGTACTGTTTACTCGGCTATCTTCTAAGCTTTGATCGAGCGACGCTAAATACTGCTGCATTTGCTGCGTGTCTTTAGCGCCAATCGTTGACATATCAAGTGCAAAATCAATGTCGTTTTGCCCACTTGCGGCTTTAAACACAAGTGCTTGCTGGTTTGATGCTTCATCAATGGAGTAACTTAAATCAAGCGTGTTCTCTTTCGAATCAAGATCTTTATTTTGCGTTGTTGAAAACGACACATCAAAGCCTGTTAGCTGCTCACTATTAAACCCTGCTAAAAAATCTAAACTCATGTCTGTTTCGTTTGGCACTATAAGAGGATTAAATGAGTTTTCACTCACTTTAAAAAATTCATCTGCCATTTCGCCAACACCACTGAGCACCTGCGTAAGTGCTTTATGCTCAGCCTCAGATAAATCGCCATTTACTTCGTAACTTATGCCAAAGCCATCTATCGCTTCACCTGTGTTTTCATCGTACCCTTGCGATGAGTTAAAGATAATGTTTATAACATCACCCTCTTTAGTTTTTACCGAGAGCTCAAACAGGTTGTTATCGCCATCCTCGTATTTTGCACGGTTAAGGCTTTCCATGTAAGGATTAAGTGAGCGCTCTACACGTTGCTGGCTTGAGGCTAAAAACGTTTTTTGCTCATGCCCAAGCTGCCCTAAACTCGATAAAATATCGCTGGTATTAGCATAAGCACCCTGAATATTCTTAACCGACGTATTTAATCGCTCAATTAATTGGGTACTGTTTTCGTTTTTTAATAACCCCTCATGCTGAGAGCTTATTACGGTGCGCAGGGCGAGTTCTTCATTGGAGGGTTTATAGTTATTAAGGCTTGGTGTACTCGATATTGTAAATAGTGAGGTTAATTGCTGCTGTAAAACATCCTCAACTTTTTGATTACTGGCTAGGGCTTCGTCAGTAGTTTCGTTATTTAACTGGCTAAGCAGCTCGTCGGTTATTTTAGGCACGTTAGTGTGTAAAGCATTAATAGCTTGAAGGTCACCGTTACTTTTTGGCGCCGCCAAAGAGGTTTGACTCGTATTATTAACTGATTGACCAAGTAAAGCGCTTAAATTGGCGTGGTTGCCAAGAGTGCTGTTGACCATGATTATCCTTAATCGCTAAACTCTATTAAGTATTTTATCGGTCATTTAGCTAAAAGCTTTAGCTACAGTAATAAAATTAAAAGCAGAAAAAATTAATACTTGAATTTAGATATAATCATCTGCTTTTAATCTAAAATTTTGAAGGCGTAATCTAAATTACTCCTCCTCTTCCAACTCAATATTTCGCTCAGCTAAGGCATTTAATAATTTTTTACTCGGCTCGCTATTTTCTAAACCAATTATTTTAGTAAGATTAGGTAATAGAGCTAAATCATCAATTGCCTTATTTGTTACTTTGGGTACTTCATCTCCCATACCGGGATCCCAAAATGGATGCATGTGCTCTAAAAATACAGCTCCACCATTTAAACCACTGTCTTGATAAAGCTGCGTTACTTTTTCGAGTAAAGTCATCGGTATTTCTACGTTTTTAAAGTACTTTTTAACTTCAGCAATGCACTCATATCCATCTTCTTCTCGATCAATTTCGCGTTTTATATACTCTTTGGCAAATAAATCTAAATCAAACTTTGGTAAGAGGATCTCTTGTCGATACATCAGCTCTTCAATAACGAGTAACTTAAAATTAAAATCACGAAATAAAACGGTGGGTTTATTATTAATATTAAACAATTTAGGTGTGTTTTTTAAAGCATCAGCTTCTAAAAGTAACGATTTTAAGTGTGTCACTTTAGCTTTATCGGTAGTGGCTTTAAGTAATATGCCTAAGCTTTTTCGAGTAGGGGCTGAAACGGTAATTCTACGCAGAGCCGTTTTAATATTTTTGTTGTATTTTTCTTGGCTAACTGAATCTATATTATCTAATTTTTGTTGATAATCGTTAATTATACTTTGTTTTGCGCCCTTTGCTTTAATGTGATTTAGGTGTTCTTGAATATGTGCTTGTTGTGTTTTTTTACCTTCAATCCCAAGCGGGCATAGTATTAAATTTTCAATTAAATAATCCATCTCAATATCAGAAAAATCAAAGTCATTAATCAGGCTTTTAAAAATCAGAGGTGCGTTTTTATAAAACACATCTGCAGGCTTTGCAAGCATACTTAGTAGTTCTGAATGCATCCAGCCGTAACTGCTATTTCTAGCATGCCTAACAATGCTCGAATGTAATAGCTGAGTAAACTCGTTTATAACATCTGGGTGAAACTCTTCAAAAATACCCATTATCAAATTACTATCTTCATCTGAAAATGCTCGATAAAAAGAAGGAAGCAATAGCGCTATATCAACTTTATTGAGTTCATACCGCTTGATAAAATCTGGAGTGTAACTGCCTACTGAAAGATAAAAATATAGCTCTATTAAACCTGAAACAACTAAGTTAATTTTTGTATTTTGCTGATGTACCCGTTGGTGTTCAATAAGTTCTTTTATTTTAGTTAGTATAGTTTGGTGATATTTTAATAACACCAAAGCATTTGGCGAATAATCTGAGCTACTTACAATCTCAATAAACGTAGCAAGGTACTCAACCTCAAGTGTGTCAGATAAATCTATGGTTGAAAGCCAATTCATCATTGCGCTGTATATTTCATCTTCAATGCTAAAATCAGCCCTCATTAAACTACGACATTCTGGCCAATCAATGAGCCCTCGATCATATTGCCTTTTAATGGTTGCTTGCTGTTCTTCTATTAATTTTTTCCATTGCGCATGAATGTTTCTTACTGTTGCTTTATTTTTTTTATTAGGTACACCTTTTTGAACAACACCAAAATTAGGGTCACGAATTAAATCTATATTTTTTTGTATCTGAGAATGTATAGTCAACATATTTACTCGGTAGTCCTTACTCGAAAGATATTTTTGTGGGGTTATAGGGTATTCTTTTTATTTATTAGCAAACTGCAGACAACTTAATCGACGAACCATCACCATAATCATCATGAACCATAACTAATACTGGAATAGGATAATCCCAGCCTCCAGCCTTCCACCAGCTCTCAGCCAGCCATTGTTTTGTTAGATTAGCAATTAAGTAACCCGCGTTGAACTCTTCATTGATATAATATTTCTCATCAAAATGAGGTATAGCATAATCACCCGAAAGTAACTCCACTGATTTACCAGAAAATATTGAAGCATCAGTGCTATTTATCTTTTTTTGTTTTCCTTCGTAATATATCCAAGCTGAAGGAGTCTCCATACAATCATCACCTAGAAATATTTGAATCTCAGCACCTAAAACAGATTCGGGAATTGAAACTGTAAACAAATTCTTGAGCTCGCGAATAAAACAAGGTGATATTTTTTCTAATGAAACTAAAAATTTAGCTTTAAACTGCTCTGAACTTAAACCAAATGGCACCATACGTACTTCTCCCAATAACTAAACATTAAGCCAGCTGATACCGCTTAACATACTGATTAAACTTGTCTTTTATAATTTTATTTCAATGTTTTTTTGTAGATCAGGGGTTGACTCTAAGAATAACTTCCACGCGCCAAGAGCTCCTTTAAGCTGCTGCGTAGGTATATTTTGAAAATAGCTATCGTCTAGTAAAGAATATACTCGTGCATTGTGTAGCGTGAATTCAGTTCCCCATCTTTCGCGGTTCCAGTCAAGAAAGCTACATTCACTTGCTAAAACAGAGTTTATTCTCTTTATTCCTTCATCAATCCAAAAAATAGTTTCACTGTAACGTAACCCACCATCATCTAATAAAAGACTTAACAATACACTCTTACCATTACTGTTTACATTTTCACAAGAGCATATTGGTACAATGCGACCAAACTGAATTCGCCAAGAAAAATTTATTTTCATAGCCCACCCTAAATACATTTGAAATTAAACTATTTAGGAATTTTTAACTCCACTTCTATGATATTAAAAGCAATTACTGGAGAACAAAAAATACAAAATTTATCTAGCTTTTTATTCTTTGTACTAAAAAGTCGACCGCCGCTTTCACCTTTGGTACTAAATAGCGCTGTTTTTGATATAACAAATAAACCGCCATAGTCGCATTTTGGCTTATCGCTAATTCATGCTCAAACTTAAGCTCTTGCAACTGGCCAGACTCAAGGTATGAGTCGAGCGCCCACCGAGTAGACATTAAAATACCCTCACCATTACATGCTTTTTTAGCCAGCCACGATCCGTTATTTGAAATAGCGACCGCAGGCCCAGAAACGTCGTGCCATTGATCATCCACTTTACATAACCAAGGCGTTGGCCCCGCTGGCGTTTTAAAATAAAGGCCACTGTGATCCTTTAATTCCATAACATTATTAGGCACGCCGTATTTTTGTAAATAGCAGGGTGACGCGACAGGAATAAAGCCATTATCCATTAGTTTTATTGCTAGCACGCGTTCATTTGGCGCATAACCACCACGAATGGCTATATCAACGTCGTCACGCCCAAGTGTAGACAGCTCATCACTTAAGCTAACATCTAATATAATTTCGGGGTATAGCGCGCTAAATTCATCAAGCAGAGGCAGTAATATTTTATCACCAAAACTCACCATTGAGCTTATACATAATCGCCCCATTGGTGTTGTTTGATAACTGCGCACTGTTTCGTGGCTTTGCTCTAGCTGATTTATTATTTGCTGAACATCGTTATAGTAAATTTGCCCAACTTCGGTCAATTTAACTATACGGGTCGAACGCTTTAAAAGCGTCGCCCCTAGGCTTTTTTCTAAATCAGCAACCCGCCGTGACAACGACGAGGGCGGCACATCAAATGCTTTTGCGGCTTTGGTAAAACTGCCTGTTTCAACCACCTTAATAAAATACCGTATTGCTTTTAGTTGATCCAAGTTGCCTCTCCATTAAATAAAATGCTTTATTGTCTTAAAGACAAAAGTGATTCGCATTTTCCCTTATATATAAGCAAATTAAAACAAGTAATAATAACCTTAACTTATCTACACGCTTTAATTTATTTAACGCCAATAGTTAAAGCTTAAAACCAAAGGCTACATTATGATTACTTTGCACGGCTTCGCAGCTAGTAACTATTACAACTTGGTTAAGCATGTACTTTTACACAAAGAGCTGCCATTTAATGAGCACCTTATATACAACAACGACGAGCAGTTTTTAGCTATAAACCCTATGGGAAAAGTACCGGCTATAACCACCGCTGATAGGCTAAATATTGCAGAGTCGAGCGTTATTTGCGACTACCTTGAAGAAACCTACCCAAGCAACACGCTATACCCTGAAGATTCAGCCGAGCGTGCTTTTGTTCGCCAAATTATGAAAATAAGTGAGCTTTACTTTGAATTGCCAAGCAGACGCTTAATCCCGTATGTATTTACAGGCTCCCCTGCACCTGAACACGTAAAAGACGACATTCGCAAGCTATTAACGCGCGGTGTAAACGCTCTTTGTGAATTAACGCATTTTTCGCCGTGGATAGCTGGCGAACAATTTAGCATGGCAGATATTTACGTTTACTACGTAAATACAGTGGTTAACGCATTCACGCCAAAAGAGCTTAATTGGGATGTACTGGCCGAAATCCCAGGTTTGAAAGAGTGGCAAGCAAAGATGAGTCAATCGACTATTGCTCAGCAAATAGAGGCAGATCGCCAAGCAAATATGCCTGAGTTTATGCAAAAGGTAACAGCACAAATACTGGCAGCTCAAAGCAAGTAATTAAGCTATACGCTACCCATTCTCAATTTATAGGAACACTCTTATGACAGATAAAAATATCCAACTAACTTCAACTATCAGCGAAGACAATAAACTTACACTTGCCTTAAAAAACATCGAGATGCCAAAGCCAAATGCCGATGAAGTAGTTATTCGTATTGAAGCTGCACCATTAAATCCATCAGACTTAGGCGTTTTATTCAGCGCAGCTGATTTGTCTACTGCAAAACAATCGGGTACTGCTGAAGACCCAGTAATTACTGCTGATGTTCCAGCTCAATTTATGCCATCACTTAAAACACGTGTTGGTAAAGCAACACAAGTAGGTAATGAAGGTGCAGGCACCGTAGTGGCTGCAGGCTCATCGCCAGCCGCACAAGCATTAATGGGCAAAACAGTGGCTGTTATTGGTGGCGGTACGTACCGTCAATTTATATGTGCCAATGTACAAAGTTGCCTAGAGTTAAAAGAAGGGACTACCGCTAAAGAAGGTGCATCATCTTTTGTTAACCCACTTACCGCACTCGCCATGGTAGAAACCATGCGCGCTGAAGGCCATAAAGCCATTATTCACGCCGCAGCGGCTTCTAACCTTGGCCAAATGCTAAACCGTATTTGTATTGCCGATGGCGTTGATTTAATTAACATTGTACGCAAACCACAACAAGAAAAGTTACTGCGCGATATGGGTGCTAAATACGTTGTAAACTCAAGCAGCGACACTTTTCTTGCTGACCTAACAGCTGCAATAATTGAAACCGGTGCAACTATCGCATTTGACCCTATTGGTGGCGGCCAACTAACAAGTGACATACTGAACTGTATGGAAGCGGCAGCTGCGCGCGATATGAAAGAGCACAGCCTATATGGCTCAGACACGTTTAAACAAGCATATATTTATGGTGCGTTAGATCGCGGGCCTATTACACTTAATCGTAACTTTGGCTTTGCTTGGGCTGTAAACGGGTTCTTGTTATTTAATGCTTTAGGTAAATTAGGCACAGATACAGTAATGAAAATGCGCAAACGCGTTGCTAATGAAATCACCACTACATTTGCGAGCAACTACACGCACGAAGTGTCATTAGCTGAGGTATTACATTTACAATCAATCGCGGCTTACTCTAAACAAGCTACCGGCGAGAAGTACTTAATTAAACCTCAAGCTTAATTAAATATTCTTCGTTAAAATTAAAAAGCAGATGCTAATTAAGTATCTGCTTTTTTTACGTTTAAATACACGCCCCCTATTATTGTGAGCCTTGCAGTTAACGCGTCCTTAAAGCTCGTCACAAAACCATCATAAAAATGTAATTTACTGAATTTTTACACATTGTTTGCACCTTTTATTCTTATAGTTTATCCACTTTAATAAAATAATAAGCGTGCATACATGAATATAAAACCTTTTATATTTTATTCAGTTATTGCCTCTACTACATTATTGTATGGCTGTGGCGGTACTGAGCAAACAACCGATAGCAGCACAGAGCAAAGTACTGACTCATCATCAACAATCACGTCAACTGGTTTAGTTATTAACGAAATTGTCGCAAGCCCAAGCGATACCACCTACGATTGGATTGAGCTATACGCCACTGAAGATATAGCCGACTTATCGGTATTTTCACTTGTTGATGATAACGCCGACAGAGAGCCTCAAGCTCTGCCCGCAGTATCGCTTTCCCAAGGTGAGTTTATTGTTATTCAAGCCATTGATGAAACCGATACACCGCCCGATAACGGTTATTACGTCACCTTTAAACTAGGGAGCGACGATGCGGTTACGTTATACGAGGACGGCACTGCTATCTCTGTACTTGATTGGGAAGAAGGCGAAGCCGCTGAAGGTTTTAGTTACGGCTTATACACCGATGGCACCGGCACCGCGCAAACACTAACGCCCACAGAAGGCGCAGCTAACCAAACAGCAGATACCTCAACACTTGTTACAACGCTAATTGCTGAAGATGCCCCACTGCGTATAAACGAAGTATTAGCAAAAGACAGCAGCGGCGGCGAGGACTGGATAGAGCTTTATGTAACAAGCAGTAGCGATGTTTATTTAGCAGACTACACCCTAAGTGATGACAATAACGAACAGTTTGCTCTACCTGATATTACGTTATCGCCGGGTGAGTTTTACCGTATTTACGCAAGCACCGATGATTTAGGCGATCTGCCAAGCGTTGCGTTTAAATTAGGCTCAAGCGATACCGTAAGCCTTTACAGTAACAATGTAATTATAGAGCAGTTATCGTGGAATAAAGGCCAAGCGCTGAGTGGTTACAGCTATGGTCGCTACCCTGATGGCAGCGATGCAACTGCGGTACTCACTCCAACAGAGCTTAGCTAAAACAGCCAAGCAACCCACGGGCCACTCGTTATTAACGAAATAGTGGCAAGCGCCGCAGACGATGGCAACGACTGGTTTGAGCTATACAACAACAGCGCAAATACAATTAACTTAGCCAACTACCAAGTTATTGATGAAAGCGACGACATAGACCCCGTTACCCTGCCCGACATAGATTTATACGCGGGTGAATACATAACTATTTATGCCACCGACGAAGACCCAGGCACTTACTACGTCCCGTTTAAACTAGGCAAAGAAGACGAGCTAAGCTTAATACTCAACGATGAAGTAATTGACTACATTGACTGGGATGAAAGTGATGTAGCCACAGGCTTTAGTTACGGCCTAAGTAGCAATACAGGCTTTACTCATGCGTTTTTAACACCTACCCCAAGTAGTGAAAATACAGTTGCAACCGCCTTTACACCCACAGCGGTTAATACGCTTTCTATTACAATTACTGACGAAAACTGGCAAGACATTCTAGATAACCCACTTGATGAGGAATATCACGAAACCGCTATTACCTTTAATGGTGTAACACTTGATAGCGTTGCTATTCGCACTAAAGGCGGCTCAAGCTTAAGCAGTGTTGCCAACTCTAGCAGCGACCGTTACAGCTTTAAGGTTGATATTAACGAATATGTGTCGGGGCAAAAGTTTTTTGGACTAAAAAAATTCACACTACAAAACTCGTTTAACGACCCGTCGTACATGCGTGAAGTAATCGCCTACGAGCTAATGGATGAAATGGGCGTACCAACGCCTGAGCATGCTTACGTTAACTTTTATGTAAACGGCGAACTATTTGGTTTGTATTTAATGGTAGAAGCCGTAGATGGCGAATTTGTTGAAAAACACTTTACCAACAGTAATGGCGATTTATACAAGCCAGATGGCACAGGCAGCGATTTATTATGGCTAGGTGACGACATACAAAGCTACACCGATATAAACCTGCAAACCAACGAAGACACCACAGATAACGGCGCCTTTATTAACTTTGTAGAATCGCTCGATAAAGGCGAAACCAGCGCCATAGAAGTAGACACACTTTTACGTTATATGTCGGTTAGTACTTCACTGTCCAATTTAGATAGCTACCACGGCCCGCTTGCACATAACTATTATATTTACGATGACGATGGCGTATTTAGCATTTTGCCGTGGGATTTTAACGAGTCATTCGGCACATTTAACATGGATTGTAATAACGTAGATGTAAGAGAGCTCTACATTGATGAGCCAGTAAGCGGCGCATTAAGCGAGCGCCCGTTAATTGCTAATGTCTTTGCCGAGCAAAGCAACCTAGACACGTACCACAGTTACTTAACACAGCTTATTAATGGCTCACTTTCAAGTGACACATTTAACGCACGCGTAAATGAAATAGCCGATTTAATTCGTGAGCACGTACAAAACGACCCAACTAGCTTTTATGGCTCAACCTACTTTGAGCAAAACCTTACCTCTACAACGGGGCAGTTTTACGGCTTAACGTCTTTTATGCAGTACCGCGTAGCAAATATGGTCGCGCAGCTTGATGGCACATTGCCCTCAGCGGGTGATGGCAGCGGATTTTGCGCTAGATAAACAGCCCATCCTTTGTGCAGTGCCAGCACGCTGGCACTGCACTCTGTAACTTTGCAATTTAATAATCTGAGAAAATTATGACAATTCAAGCACGTTTTAAGGATGAACTTTTTGAAAAGGATACTTCAATCTTACCAGTAGCAATTACTGCAATAAACTCTAAAAATAAGCAGGCTCAACCTGAAAAGCCAAATGCTGATGGCTCATTATCAACATTAATTAACGAGTTACTCACCCCATTTGAAGGCTACGGGTTAAACGATCTTAATAACGCTAATTTAATGAACCGTGTAGACAGTAAGTTTATGCTACCACTGTCGTTTTTACCTGAGCTACTTACTCATATACAAGGCCAGTACCGTGTACTTGATATACAAGGTAAGCGTTTATTTTCTTACTATAATCAGTACTTTGATACGCCCGAACTTGATTTATATAAAGCCCACCATAACGGTAAGCTTAATCGCTACAAAGTGCGCCAAAGGCGCTACGTAGATACAGCCACCGAATACCTAGAAGTAAAACTAAAAAACAACCAAAGCCGTACGGTTAAAACACGCATCAAGCTCGAAAAAAACAACGAGCAAGCCCATTGTACTGCGTTTATGAAAGAGCAAATGAAAAACAGCTTTGCACATCTAAACGTAACCCAGCAAAGCGGCTATAACCGCATAGCACTAGCCAACGAAGAAAAAGCCGAGCGCTTAACGCTTGATTTTAACCTGTGGTACAACACCCCAAAAGGCGATAACAAAATAACACTACCGGGCTTTTTTATTGCCGAACTTAAGCAACGTAAAAAAACAAAACACTCGCCATTTTATAAGCTTATGAGCAAACACCACATATTCCCTGCCTCGTTTAGTAAATACTGCATTGGCTGTGCTTTGCTTTACCCCGAGCGCTTAAAAGTAAACCGCTTTAAACCTGTTTTAGCCCGCTTAAAACACCTTAACCGCACTAACCCACTATTACCTTTAGAGAATAATTAAAATGACCAAATTAGATCTTATTTTTCTTTCCCGCTTTTTAGTTAACATCCTATCGCTGGCTGTACTTTGCTATGGCTGTTACTTTCGCATAAGTAAAAATGCAGTGGTGGCAGGCTCGTTTATTTTATTTGGCGTAGGCGTTTTTATTATTACCTTTTTGCTGCACGGCGTTGATATGTCGATGGAATTTGCATTTGGCCTATTTGCCGTATTTACCATGCTAAGGTACCGCACTGAGTCTATTTCGATTAAAGAAATGACTTACTTATTTCTCGTTACTGCCATTGCTTTACTGACCTCTGTAGGGCAAATGAGCTTAATTGAGCTAAGCATTCTTAACGGCATAATTTGCTTAATTGCCTTTTTGATTGACTCTAGCGTATTTGTAAAACGCTACGAAGTACAAAGCGTTTGCTACGAGCGCATAGAAAACATAACCCCGCAAAACCAAGCCACACTCATCCATGATTTAAAACAGCGCACAGGGCTAAACGTAGTTGCTGTAGATATAGAACACATCGACTTTTTAAGAGACGTAGCGCAACTAAAAGTAAGTTACTTAGCCGAAAAACAAACAAAGGCAGCCTAACATGACCTCTAAACAAACGATTACTTATGCGGCACTTTCAGCACTTTGCTTTGTAAGTAACGCAAGCTTTGCCAAAATTAACGACGATATAGACCTAAGCGGCTATATCATGCTCGACTACAACAAGTTTGATACCTCATTATTAGAGGGGCAATTCGAAAGCAACGACTCAGAAAGTACCTCAGAAATACGCCGCGCACGCCTAAGTTTTAAATCAGACATCAGCAAAGACTGGAAAAGTAAATTTCAACTTGGCTTTGCCGATGGCGAAACCGAAATAAAAGACGCCTACTTAGAATACTCTGGCTGGAAATATGCCGATTTAACCATAGGCCAACAAAAAGAAGGCTTTGGCCTAGAAAAACTAACCAGCTCTCGTAATTTATTAATGCTCGAACGAAGCATGATAAGCGAAGCGTTTTCGCCAGGCCGTAGCTTAGGTATTAGCCTATCGGGAGACATAGCCTCAGTAAATTGGCAACTAGGTTATTACGAGCCCGATGAAGACGAAGCAACGTCTGCTATTACAGGGCGCGTAGCTTGGGTGCCATGGCAGCAAAACACCAACCTTTTACACCTAGGCGTCGCATTTAGTGAGAGGCAGTACGACGGTAACGAATTTAGAGTGAATGAACCTCTTGAAGTTTATACCGCCGACTCATTAATAGAAGGCGATAAAATTAATGCCGATAGCCTCTCGCAACAAGGCGTAGAGCTACTATGGCTTAAAGATAGATTTACCATGATGGCCGAGTGGCAACAAGCACAAGTAACCAGTATTGAAAATACAACCAATGATTACGAAGGCGGCTATTTGCAATTTGGTTATCAGCTATCGGGCGGATACCGTAAGTATAAAAACGCAAAACTAGGCGCAAGCTCAGAGCCAGGCTGGGAAATTACAGGCCGCTACAGCCTACTTAAGCTCAAGCAAGAAAACCAAGACGCAAAAACCTACGCCCTTGGTGTTAACTACACCGTAAACAAAAGCATAAAGTTTATGGCCGACTATATTAAAGCCGACTACTTTGAAGCAGGCGGTACTATCACATCGGGCAATGCTATCTCATTAAGGCTGCAGTATTCGTTTTAATACGTTTGGTGTTTAGTAGGTTAGCCCAAACCTGTGTTAAACGTTACGTTTAACACAGGGCTTTGTAGTTACTTAGTAAAGAGTATTTAAGTTAGTTTATAAATACTAATTACCAGCGCCTGCAAATTGTATTGGGTAATCCATATTGCCGCTGCGGTTAATACTGTTACACAGCTTTTTATTAAAACTGGCCAGTGATGGGTCGATGGTGTGCTCATTAACTACAATACCATCACTTCGCCTTTTAACCTCAATAGATCCGATTGTTTTAATCGCTGATAAATCATCGCCTACGTTTTTAAATATAAAATACTCTATGTGTTCAGCAATAGATTCCGCGTTTTCGATATCTCCCTTAACGGCAGGCACTTGGTAGTTAACACCATTACACGTTAAATCATAAACCCTTACTAATTCTAGCTCGTCAGCTCCTTGCATATCAGCAATAACTTTAATAGTTGGCTGCGTTGTTGTTTCAAGCAAGTATTGTGTTTCATTCATTTCACTTAAAGAAAATGTATCAACGCTTTTAGCTATAGAACAGCCCGATAATAAAGTAAAAACTAAAAACACGGTTCTATTAAAAAACATCTTTAAACACCTTATTTCTAACTAATTCAGCTAATATTTTATGACGACTGTCGTAACTATTTTTTTAATAAATCAAATAAAAGATCTGTTTTACAAATAATTGAACCAAAATAGGAACTTTGCTATTTTGTATTAAACCAACCTGAACTAAAGATCTACTTTTTACTCAGCCTCTTTTAATTTATACACGGAAGTAAGTAATGAACAAAGCAGAAATTACACAAAGTAATACGACACAAAAATTTGGGCCTCTTAAAGGAATATGTTGTACCCAGCCTGGTGATAAAATTAAAGGCACATACTTTTTCCCTGGAGCAGGAATGGATGGTCGTTACATACAGCCATTAGTTCAATCTCTCTATGAAGCTGGTATAAAAAGCGCGATGTATGTAGATCGTGATAAATGGTCCGGAGGAACAGCATTCGATGCTGGAATTGGCTCAGTATTAGGCCGAGACTATGATCCAAGGTTTCCAATGCTCTTAAGGCACTCAACTTCAAATGCTTCGCAATTTAACTTAATAGGCTACTCTTATGGCTCTATTATTGCGTCTCAATTGGCAGCAAAATACGCTATAAAAGGTACTGTTATTGATAATTTGGTTTTAATTGGGAGTCCTATCAGTATGGAGTTTTTACAGCGATTAAGAAACATAGTCCAAATAAAAAAATTAATTATAATTGATCTAAACGAATATGGAGATCCAATTTTTGCAGGTATGAGCGTTTTTGAACTTTTTTCTAATCTACCTACACTGGCAGGGCAAATGCCAAATTCTGAAGGTCACTTTTATTACGCAGAACCCACAAATATAGGTGATAAACGTCGAAATACATTAGCTAACGAGCTTTATGCTTTAGGTTTACGCTAATGAGTAGAAATCTAATAGCAAATACCCTTCTTTTAGCCGCTATTTTATTAATAGCGACTACAGAAATGTATTTAGTCATTACATTCAAAAGCTTTATTTTAGCCGGTAAAGGAATGGGGATTTACGGAGTGTTCTTATATTTCATTATGCTTATCATCAGCTCTGTTTTATGGTTTTTCTCGTACCGTGTCAGCAAAAATAAACTTCAAGCATTAATATTTTGGCTTTCAGCATTAATGCTTAGTCCTGTCATTATATTTCAGTCTGTATGGTGGTCTGCCCCACTTTAATAAATAAGAAATAAGCTAGACACTCTCTATGAGAACATTTGCAATATTAGGTTTTAAGTAATAAATGCTTTATCTACCACAGCGGATAAATTACAAACCTCGCTATATTCTTTCTCATTTGAGCTTGAAACAGGACTTTATATAAGGCGAGGCTTTGATAAGTGAATTTCCAATAGGAAGTTGGAATATTTCCCATTCAATGCTGGAATTGAGCTTATTTCTCAATTAACGCAGTAAGGGGTCACCCGTACGTTGCTAGCCTCTCAAGTACAGTAAAGGTTTAAGGATATAGTTAATTTGATAGGCTTACTCTGGCAAACTTAGCTGGTGCGACATCAGCAGACACTGGTAAGCCTTGATGTATGAAGTAAAAATTTGTCCCCTTCAACCCTATTACTTTATATACTCAAGCATTGTTAGCTTAACAATCACATTAGCATTGTTATCTGTTGTCTCTATTGTAATTTCTCTATTTTCACCATCCGAAAAACTTGAGCCCACCAGTTTATAACCATTACTATTTAAATATTATTTAAGGTCACTTTTGATTTGAGCTGAGTCTTTTATACTATGGAATATAAAAGAAATTACCATTGGCTTATTACCGTCACTAGAACTATAAATGTAGCGTTCCCCAATAGAATCTGCAGATGACAAGTTTTTAAATAAATTAGGCGCGAGCAAATAATAATCAAGCGAAGATTTAGAAAAATCTCTTCTTTCCGATAAAGATATTATCACATAGTAAGCACCTAGCAATACAATTAACAATACACTGAAAAATATTGATTTCTTTATCACTTATTTTACCTCCCTAAACAATACACCCCAAGTACAGTAAAGGTTTAAGGATATAGTTAATTTGATCGTTGTCTCTTACAAACATTCGCTAATGCTTCATTGAACGGGCGAATAGAAGTTTAATGTATGAAGTCAAGATTTGAACGCTTTAACCCACATCCGCTGTCAATATTAGCTGATAAAGATTTACTGAGGATTACTGCCCAATAGGGTAACTGACTATTGTTTGATAGTCAGCTAAAGCCATCATCTGGTTTCCCTTTAATCCATGAAATGGGAACTCAGCAAACTCGTATCCCCTTGAGTTTAAATCTAAGCATATTTTGCTATCAGTTAACATTAATTTCCGTGCATGAGCTGGATATATACCTTCATTTTTCTTTGTGACCATAAATGCTATTGGAAAAAAGCTTAATAAACTGACAGTGGAAATATTTCCATTGTTATAAAATCCAACACATTTGGCGCTTAAATGTTTATTGTAAGGGTAATACCAATAATATATGTCGTGAGTCTCATCAATAGCGTTATCTTCACCAAGAACAAAGTTTTTTAGTGGCTGAAAATAAGGCGAATCCTGTGGTCTATCTTTACATTCTTTAACCGAAGTTGCTGCTAGAACATGACCGATCATTGCCCTTGAAAATTTTTTAGCATCAATGTTTGTATTGATAAGTGTGTATGGACTGCCACTATGAAAGAAATAATCTTTTATTTGCAAAGTTAGAGATTTACAGACTCTAGCAACTTCATCATCGTTACCACCGAGATGTATATTATTACAGTTATGACAAATAGTCTTGAACTTACTACCGTTTGGTGAAGGTACGCCTTTAACTCTTGACGCTTCAACCTCCATTAATTCTGTGATGTGACGCTGCTCCACCTTTGTTATTGTTATCGCACCTTTTGGAGGTACGTGGTCCTGAGAAAGTCGGCCGTAAACACCGCAAATTAAGCAAAATCCAGCCTGGATTTTAGTATTCTCAAATCGTTTTGATATGCCCTTGCTATATTTTCCCATATATAACGTCCTTGCGTATTGAGTTGATAGTTTCTTGAGTTGGTTTAAACAAACTATGTAGAAGATCGCTAATACTAAGTTTTTAATTACCTCCTTAAAAGTTAAAGATACTAAGAACATTTTTAATCTAAAAACAGCGATTATCCGATTAAGTGCAATTTGTCATAAAACTGCAATCAAAATAGGTGATAATTTAAACTCGAACTGTATTTTTTATAATCTAGAAGTTGAAGTAAATGAGCACACCAATGACGCAACTCACATTTGCGTTACAATCGTTTGAAGATCCTCTCTCTGCGGCTATGGGCCACACAATGGAATACGAGCAGTTAACCTTGCAAGCCAGTGCTATGCATGAAATAACGCTGCAATGCGTATTGCCTGACGACGCCCACGAAAACGATATTATTTCGCTGAGCGCAACGTATCCCAGTGCCCGTGATGCACAATACTTTACTGAAAAAGTACTCACTAACGCCGACTTAGAGCGTGGTTATGTGTATTTAACATTAAGTAAAATTACCCAAAGCCACTGCTTAGTAATGCAATTGATGCTGCATGGCTTAAATGCCACTTTAAAAAATAGTTTACAGTTTGATATGCAAGTAAATGCGTTTGAGGCTGGTTATAAAAATCAGCAAGCCCTTAAAAGCCAAACTAAGCCACACGGCGTTAAAAAATACTTTCGGAATATGAGCTCAAGTTTATTTTCGTTTTTTTAATCTGTTGGTATACAAATTTATAAAAACTTAATCAGCAAAACTCACTTTACCCATAGTGACCCCTGCAATACCCTGCGCAGTATTATTTAGGTGCTGCTGCTCACCTGCTAGGCATTCGTTGGCTAAAATGGCAAATAGTACGGCCTCTTTGGCATCGGGGTTTATGCCTAAATCATCAGTATTTTTAAACGCTTTAATAGTCGGGCACAGCGCATTAAGGTGCGCTATTAATAATGGGTTATGAATACCGCCACCACTTGCGTACACCACACACTCTTTAGCACTTTGCGCGCATTCGTTTAACGCATTTGCAATTACCCTCGCGCTAAACATATTTAAAGTTGCCATAACATCTTCATGGCTTAAGTGCTGTGTATTTGTTTGCTGTTGAGCAGCATATAAATAGCCTAAATTAAATACTTCAGGCCCTGTTGTTTTAGGCAGCGCAAGCTCAAAAAAAGTGTTGCTACACAATGCATTTAATAAGAGTGAATTAACCTTGCCAGCTTTAGCTATTTTAGCGCCATCATCAAAGTGCATACCTTTAAAATTCTGCTGTACGTACGCATCCATAATGGTGTTACCTGGGCCTATGTCGCTACTAAATATGCTATTTGCATCACCGCTTTTAGGTAAAAACGTTAAATTAGCAATACCACCCATGTTTAATAAAATGCGGTTCTCATTGGGGTTTGCAAAAAATAAGTAATCGCCATATACCGCAAGCGGTGCACCTTCCCCTCCTGCGGCTATGTGTTTTTGCCTAAAGTCACCAATCGTTGTAATGCCGGTAGTAACGGCTATTTGGTCGCTGTCGCCAATTTGTAATGTGCCATTAGTAAAGCTTTTATGATTATGCTGCGACTGTGGGCAGTGGTAAATTGTTTGCCCATGACTGGCTATTACATCAATACTTGCTGGATTTACCTGCCAAGTATGTAAGCACTGATTAACCATATCGCCATGGAGTTTACCCACCCATGGATGCAGTAAGGTAACAAGTTCTAAATCACACTCTCGTTTAGCAAATACCTGCTTTATTTTGCTTTTATACTCGTTGTTATAGTCAACGGTGGTAAAGTTCAGCACTTCAATTTGCGTATTTATACCTGCGCCCGTTACCTTACACAGTGCTACATCGAGCCCATCTAAGGAGGTACCACTCATTAAACCTATAATTAAACGGCTTGGTTTTTGGGCACTATCATAAAGGGCGGCTATGTGTGGGTGCATAAAGGTATCTTAAACAGGTATCATATTTTGCTTATATTAGAGTACTTTAAATCAAAGTTATAGGCGTAAACGGTTAATCTTTGTGATTGTGCAATCTCTAATTGCTTGCTAAGTTGACTCGTATGCAACAGACACTTAATTAAAACAATGATCACCCTAAGAGACTTTAAACCAAAAGACGCGCCACACATTATTACTACCTTAAACGATGAACAGGTTACGTGCTTTTTATCCTCTAAAATTCCATTTCCGTATACTCAAGCCGACGCCGACTGGTGGATAAACCAAGGCTCTAAAAGTGGAATAGTTAAGGCTATTGTTGTAGATGAGCAATTTGCGGGGTGTATTGGTATCACCCCCGGAGAATTTGAATATAGCCGCAGTGGCGAAATAGGCTATTGGCTTAATAGCCACTTTTGGGGGCAAGGAGTAATGACTCATGCTATTTCGCAAATTTGCGATGACGCATTTAAAAGCTCAAACCTAAACCGTATTTTTGGCGCTGTATTTGCTGGCAATACTGGCTCTATAAAGGCACTCACTAAATGCGGTTTTAAGGCCGAGGCTGTGCTCAAACAGGCCATTTATAAAAATGGTGTATTTTACGATAGCCATATTTTTAGCAAGCTAAAATAAACCGTTTAGAATAAATACTCTGCAAAGCTTGAATTAGCAGCCTCGCGCCCAAAGCTCGTGTATTAAGGTACAAATTTTTATTTTCGTATAACTTAGCGCGCATTATTGTTTAGGCTCAACTTGGTTTTAAACGCGTAAACATTCGCTAAGTAAATTCACTCTTAAGAGGAGATTTTTATGTCTGCAACTAGTCGTCAACTTACTTTAGCATCACGCCCGCACGGTGCCCCTACCGATGAAAACTTCGAACTTAAAACAGTAGATTTACCAGCGCTTAAAGATGGCGAGGTGCTGCTGCGCACTATTTACCTATCACTTGACCCATACATGCGTGGCCGCATGAGCGATGCAAAGTCGTATGCCGATCCGGTGAATGTGGGCGATGTAATGGTAGGCGCTACCGTATGCCAAGTAGAAGAGTCTAAAAACGATAAATTCAGCGAAGGCGAATGGGTACTTGCTTACACCGGTTGGCAAGATTACGCCATTACTAACGGCGAAGGCCTTATGCAATTAGGTAAAGAGCCAGAAAACCCATCGTACGCACTCGGTATTATGGGTATGCCTGGCTTTACAGCCTACATGGGCTTACTTGATATTGGCGCACCTAAAGAAGGCGAAACCGTTGTAGTAGCTGCAGCAACAGGGCCGGTTGGCGCAACCGTTGGCCAAATAGCTAAAATTAAAGGCTGTAAAGTGGTAGGCGTTGCTGGTGGCAGCGAAAAATGTACACATGCCGTTGAAAAGCTGGGCTTTGATGCCTGTATTGATCACAAAGCCGATGACTTTGCAGAGCAGCTAGAAAAAGCCTGTGATAACGGCATAGATGTTTATTACGAAAATGTGGGCGGTAAAGTGTTTGATGCCGTATTACCTCTACTTAATACCGCAGCCCGTGTGCCTCTGTGTGGTTTAGTGTCGCAATATAATTCTACCAGCCTTCCAGATGGGCCTGATCGTATGGGAATGCTAATGGGGCAATTGCTTACTAAACGTATTAAAATGCAAGGCTTTATAATTTTTGACGACTACGGCCACCGCTACGACGAATTTGCACAAGACATGCAAAAATGGCTACAAGATGGCAAAGTACAATACCGCGAACACATGGTAGAAGGTATTGAAAACACTATTAGCGCATTTAACGATATGCTAAATGGTAAAAACTTTGGTAAAACCGTTGTTAAAATTAACGAGCCACTTTAAATTTTATAAAGCGTTACTGCACATGTAGTAACGCCAACAAGGACTGACATGATTAAACTACACCATTTAAATAAATCGCGCTCAAAACGTATTATTTGGCTTTTAGAAGAGCTGGATGTTGATTACGAAATTGTTGCCTACCAGCGCAACACAGAGACCTTTTTAGCGCCTGACGAACTTAAAAAAGTACACCAATTAGGTAAGTCACCAGTGATTGAAGACGATGGCTTAATTGTTACCGAATCTGGCGCTATTACCGACTATTTAATTACTAAATACGGTAACGGTAAATTTGCACCAAAAGCTGGCACTGCCGAATATGTTGAATATCAACAATGGCTACACTTTGCTGAAAGCTCTGCTATTTTGCCGCTACTGCTTAAAATGTTTGTTTTAAAAGATGGCGCTAAAACAGAGTTTTTAGAAAATTACGCCGATGCAGAAACCGTGAAAGTAATTAGCTACTTTAACGACCGACTCCAAGGTAAACGCTATTTAGTCGGCGACACGTTAACCGGTGCCGATATTATGATGTCGTTTATTGTAGAAATAGTTAAAAACTCAGGCCAACTTGTCCACTTTAAACACCTTGTAAAATACGATGAGCTATTACAAAGCCACGAGAAATTTCATACAGCTAATGAGCTAGAAGCTAAATACGATTAATTAGCTTAAGTACAAAACACAGATAAACCAAAGGGGCTTTTTGAGCCCCTTTTTTAGTGCATATGTTTTTATTAAATACCCGCTATTTCGCGCTCTGTAATACACTCGTTTGAGGCCATTTCAAACTCGCGGCACGTAAGTGGGCGATTTTCGTAAATGGTACACATTAGCGTGTTGCGGTCGAGTGCTTGGCACCAGCCGTCGTCTGCGCGTTTCATTACTTCGCTGCCCCATTTGTCGTAATCAATGTACTGAAAAGGCACGCCCGTGTCGGTCACTATGCGCACTTCTAATTGGCAGCAACATGCCTGGCAATTAGCGCAGGTTATGGGCTCAGGTGTAGAGGAAATAGTTTTACTTGGAATAACAGTATTAGGCATAGTGACTTACTTTTTTGAATAAGCCACTAGGATACAGGAACTCATACCAATTGCTATAAATTAGCGCGCTAGTAGTTTTGCTTTTATATCGCTGTAACGCATTTGCTCGCACAGCGCAAAACCACTCAGTTGGCGCACTTTATTACGTGTAAATAATGGCACGCTCATGCCCGCTAAAAAGCGGCACTGGGTTTCAATACCTACACTGTGAATACCTTTTGTTGCCATGTGCGCTAAAAACTCATCCACTTTTTGATAAACAACATCATCGGCAATGTGAGCAGGCTCTATTGAATACTCAAGCTTTACAGCATTACCACGGCATACACTACAATGCCCGCATTGCGCTGGCGCATTTTGATCGTCAAAATAGCGCGCCAAGTTATAGCTTAAGCAACTTTGTAGCTCAAAAAAGCGTACCAATGCAGCTATACGTTTAATCTCAGCTTGTTCTTTTTCGATAAAATAACTGTGTAATTGTTTTGCAAGTTCAGGGTTATTTATAACCTCACTATGCACTTTGTATACTTGGGTAATGCGTTTGGTTTCAAGGGTTATTAGGTTTTTTTCGGCTAGGTAGTCAAGCGCGGCCACAACCCGTTTACGGTCAACTTGGGCGGCTTGGGTAAGGGTGTCAAAATTAAGCGTGCCCCATATTTTTTTAAAATCGGTATGGCTAAATATTTGCGTTAAAAAGGCTTGGCGCTGCTCGTCAAACTGGCTAAGTAACTCGTTTTTATCAACCAAAAACTTGTATTTAAAATCGGCGTAGTAAGCATATTGCGGCGTTATTGCGCCTTGCATTTCTAGTTGTACCAGCAACGTTTTAAGCGCTAATTGGCGAATATTACTTTCGCTTGAAAGACTGTATTCTTGCATTTCCCATTGCTGCGGCTGCGATTTAATATCGTTAATTACGTATTCAATGCCGCTAAGCTCAGGGGTGTCGCCATACACAAAGTTTTCTACTGTGTTTAGGCCATCTAAATTAGCCAAGGTGTAGCAGTTTGATGGGTTGCCATCGCGCCCTGCGCGGCCAATTTCTTGGCTGTAGTTTTCAATCGATTTTGGTAAATCGTAATGAATAACAAAGCGAATATCTGATTTATCAACGCCCATACCAAAGGCTATTGTTGCCACAACAACGTTAATTTTACCAGCCATAAAATCATCTTGGATTTGCCAGCGTAGTGTATCTTCAAGCCCCGCATGATACGCAACCGCCTGAATACCTTGCGCACTTAGTGTATTAGCCACTTGCTCAGCACTTTGCTGAAGCGTTACATACACAATACCTGGGCCATTTTGCGCACGCACTATGTTTGTAAGCTCAGTGTTTTTATCAGCCGTTTTTACACTTAGCACGCTTAAATCGAGGTTAGCGCGGTAAAAGCCGGTTTGTACAATACACTCTGGGGCAATATTAAAACGCTCGCTCATGTCGCGTTTTACTTTTTTAGTGGCTGTGGCGGTGAGTAATAGTACCAGTGGAATATTTAGCTCTTCGCGGTATCGCGGTAGTTTAAGGTAGTCGGGTCTAAAGTTATGGCCCCATTCAGATATACAGTGCGCTTCGTCTACCACCAGCATAGACAGCGCAACTTGGCTTATAAACTCTCTAAAACGCTCGTTTTTAAAACGCTCAACCGACACCATTAATACTTTAATTTTACCATTTCGCACATCGTTCATTACGGTGCTGCTTTGCATTTGGTCTTGGCTCGAATCAAGGCTTGCCGCGTAAATACCTTTGCTATTTAAAAAGCTAATTTGATCTTTCATCAATGCAAGTAAGGGCGACACCACCAAGGTTAAGTTTGGTAAATGCATAGCCGTTAGCTGATAACACAACGACTTACCCGAGCCCGTAGGAAATATAGCCAATGACGACTGCCCATTTAAAAGCTGCTCAATGGTTTGCTGTTGCCCTGCTCTAAATTGGCTAAAACCAAAATGCTGCTCAAGTGATTTAATTAATGGCGTGGTCATAAATATCCTTTTTGGCTAGGGAATAGGCTTTAACAGCAAAAGTGCAACGTAAATGAAATATTTGCATATACCCCAAAGCATCTCAATATAAGAGTGTCTGTTGGCATTAAAAGCAATTTAGATAAAGCATAGATTGCAAGTATTAGCGGCTTTATTGCAATAATCAAAAATCTAGTAAAATTCACTTTAAATCAATAGGTTAAAATACTTAAAAGCATTTAGTGTCAGCGTTATACCCTATTAAAAGCAAGCTGCCTTTTATGTAAAGTAATGCCTTTATATTAGGGCCCTGAAAAGCGCTAAATTTTTCATACTGAGGCAATTTAGACCTTAGTATACAACAAATAAGCTTATCAATTGCTGACATATGTTTTATTTAGGCGCAAAATACGCAGCAGATGCTCAATGGTGCTAACAGCCAAGCTAATTTTGTATACCCAAGTGATTTTTTATAAGCGTTATAAGCAGATTATTTGGGTATATTATTTTTTAAGGGCATTGCTATGAATATAACTAAACCTAAAATCGTCGTTATTGGCGGTGGCGCAGGCGGACTAGAGCTGGCAACACAATTAGGGCATAAATTAGGGAAGAAAAAACAAGCCGAAATTCTTTTAATCGATAAAAACCGCACCCACATATGGAAGCCGTTACTACACGAAGTAGCGACAGGCTCTATTGACCCCGATTTAGATGGCGTTGTGTATTCAGCCCACGCTGCAAAACATCATTATAATTTTCAGCTTGGTACATTTTGCGATATAGACCAAAGCAATAAAACCATTACCCTTGCACCGCATCTTGATGAGCTAGGCCACACTATTTTGCCACAGCGCAGCGTACGCTACGACCACCTTGTTATTGCCATTGGCAGCGTAAGCAACGACTTTAATACCCCAGGCATAAAAGATCATTGCTACTTTTTAGACTCAAATCAGCAAGCTGAGCGTTTTCAGCATTCTCTACTCGACAGCTTTACTCGCCTTCACCAAGACGACAACCAACAACAATCATTAAATATTGCCATTGTGGGCGGCGGCGCAACCGGCGTTGAGCTCTCGGCAGAGCTTTACCATGTATCTGAATTATTAAAGCTTTACGGCCTTACAAATATGTCGTCTAAGCGTTTACATATTCATTTAATAGAAGCAGGGCCCCGTATTTTGCCCGCCCTACCCGAGCGCATTGCCGATAGCGCAAAACGCGAGTTATTAAAACTCGGCGTAAACGTACGAGAGCAAACACTGGTAAAAGAAGCCACCGAGCAAGGGTTTATAACAAAAGACGAAGAACACATAGACACCGATATAATGGTATGGGCTGCAGGTGTAAAAGCGCCAGATTTTATTAAAGATTTAGGTGTTTTTGAGCTTACTCGTAGCAACCAAATTCAAGTAAACGAGTTTTTACAAAGCACCGTAGATGAAAGCATTTTTGTTATTGGTGATTGCTGCGCCTTTACCCAAGAAGACGGAAAGCTTGTTCCACCGCGTGCGCAATCGGCGCATCAAATGGCGCTATGTGTAGAAAAAAACCTCATTGCCACGTTAAAACAACAGCCATTGTGCGGCTTTAAATATAGCGACCATGGCTCGCTCGTTAACTTATCGCGCTACAGTACGGTAGGAAATTTAATGGGCAACCTAACTAGCAATACCTTTTTTATAGAAGGTAAAATTGCTCGCTTTATGTATATATCACTGTATCGCATGCACCAGCGCGCCATACACGGCAGCGCAAAAACCTTTGCATTATGGATAAGCGAAAAAGTACTGCGCGTAGTGCGCCCTAAAATGAAACTGCACTAGAACATAAACAGCAGCTAAATAGTCAAAAAGCTTTAATAGGTAATGTAAATTATCTTTTAAAGCTTTTTTGCTTTATGCGTATCTAAAATAGTACCATGCAGTTAGATGTAATTGTAATTCAAGGGATTGACGCTAATGAAAAAAGTACTTTTTGGGATTGTAATAATCACTGCTTTAGCTGTTTATTTTTTTCAAACTCAACCGCACTCTGTAGCTGTAGAGCAAGCAGAACAAGTGAAACCAACCACCTCTCAGACCAGCGTAGTTAATAAAAAGCAGCCAAATGAGGACTCACAGCTACAGGTAGTTAATAAACTAAAAAAACAGATTAGCCTGTGTAGAGATCAGTCACAACAACAAAGCAATAAAGTACAAACATTGAATCAATCGCTTGTTTCATTTTTTGTAAGTGAGCTTAAAAAAGGGACATCGGTATCCACGCTTTTAAAGTATACAGATTTATCAAAAATCAATCAGCGTACATACATTGCCCTTTTAAAAGATGCCATTATTGCAGAGCAAAAGCAGCAACTTAACATTACTAGCTCTTTAAACGAGTTAGCTAATTGGCAAGGTATTGAGGCTATTAAGGGCTTCACCAATGATAAAGTAAAAGAAATGATTCAACAGCTTGGAGATAATAAGCATAACCCTCCAGGACTTACTCTGAGTGTACCCCTTGATGAAAATGTACAAAAAGAAACGCTTTACGCTTTATTAAGCAACACCGATACATTTACCACTTACTCTAAAACGTTTCTTAAACTTGAAGGCAGTGAGGTAATTTCTCCGGCTACATTGTTTGTGCTTAATGCAAATAAATTTACGCCAAAAGAGTTTGAGCAGGCTATTTCATCTAACCAATTTACAGTGAATGAAGTGGCTACCGCTATAAAAAACGATATTCCTAATGAGTATATTATTGCGCTTTTACAGCAAGTTCCCGTGCTAGAAGCCATGCCGTTATACGAAAAAAACACTGTTTTATATAACTTAGCCGATATTGCGGTCAGTAAATTTAATTTACCTCTTGTAAAAGCACTGCAAACAAAAGGCGTTACGCCAACCAACGAGCCAGGCCTATTTACAGGTTTAGACGTGGCTATTGTAAACCTGCCTAAAAGCGGTAACTTAACCCTAGCCCCATTAGATACTAAGCACACCCAGCTTTTAGATTATCTTAAAAAGCGTGGTTACAAAGCACATAGCGGCAATGCGAATGAAGGCCTAAATAGCAAAGGGGTATTTTTTGTAAATGACTTTATTTACCAGCAAGGGGCCTATATTAATAAGCAGGACAACCCAGCGCAATACGCTTACTTTAGCCTTATTGGTAAAATTAACAATAACGCGTTACCCCGAATAACTGAGCCTGATAATTCTGATGTTGCCCTTTTTTTAGTAGATTTAAAGCATCAAAAAGCGCAGCTAAACAATAAAAGGCAAAACTGTGAGCTGTTACAACAACAGCTAAAAGATACAGAGCAGCTGCACACAGTAATGCAAGCTTATGACAAAGTTCAACAGGTTAAAAATAAGCACGGATCTAACTTTGTACGTGTTTTGCACGATATAGACCCTGTTTTAGTCAATTATTGGTGGAGTAGTCTGAGTAACCAGCTTTCAAACGATAGAAGCCAAAGCACATTTAACGAATATTTATCTAAGAAAGAATATCAAAAAGCTTATGAATACAGCCTCAGTACGGTATTAACTCAAGCCGAAACCGATACGCTTTTTTCTTTATTACTCTTAAACCCTGATGATTTAATCACTACTTGGCAAAACCGCATAAACCCTAAGCCACCGCGTGAGTTAACACGATTAAGCCGCTTTTCGCTAAATCATTGGCAAGCACTCGCACAGGCGGGTTTTGATTTTTCGATTACCGATATACATGGGCGCGACGTTTATACACAAGCTGCATCGTCTTCTGTTGAGGCAGTACAATTTTTAATTGATAATAAAATACCGGCTGATCCAAGTAAGCTTGGCGTAGATATACTCGACTTAGCACTAGAGCAAAGTTACACCAAAGGGGAGTTAAGCCCAATGATTCCTTTAGCTTTGCAGCTTGTGGAAAAATTTGAGCCAAACCACTTAGCCCGCGTAGCACGATTAAAAATGTTTTACCCTGCGATTTATCAGCAGTTAATTCAGCTAAACCCAGCGCTTAAGCCTGCCCAGGGCACAGAGCTAAATCATTATATATTTGATAATCACTAAATAACCCGCTAAGCACGCTAACGCCACTTAGCGTGCTATTTGAAAAATTAATGTCTTTAATATTTAACATTGCCTGTGTAGAGTATTTAAAACAATTAAAGGATTAGGGCTATGACGGGTAAAACGCTAATTTTTAATTTTGATGGTACTGGTGGCGAACCTCGCGATGCAGAGCAATTTAGCTCAGACCATTTTAAAGAAGACAGTAGTATTTCTAATATTCTTAAGCTGCATTTATTATTAGGCGGCAAACTCGATGACTCCCCCACCACCCCATTTACAAACCAGCTTAGTTTTTATTATCAAGGTATTGGCACTAAAGGTAGCCGCTTAAAACGTATTTTAAACCAAACTTTAGCGCCACGTGGTGACGATGTTGCCAGTATTTTAAATCAAGCCATGAGTGATTTTAAAGCGCATTACCAACTAGGCGACACTCTTTTACTTACCGGCTTTAGCCGAGGCGGCGCACTCGCTAGGCGTTTTGCAAAAATCCTAGAGCCTTTAATTAGCGATAATGTTTACGTATGTGTATTTGATACCGTGGCCTCAATAGGTTTATCAAAAGTCAGTAAAGCAACGCGCGGTGCCGAGCATGTAATATTTGAAAACCACACCATTGCTAATAATATTTCGCAGGCACTGCACTGTGTAGCACTTGATGAAAAACGCCGTGCGTTTGAACCCACCCTAATGAACCATCAAAATAATATTACCGAGCTTTGGTTTGCAGGGGCGCATTCAGATATTGGCGGCGGTTATTACCGCGATGGCCTAGCTGATATTTGCCTGCGCTATGCGCTTGAATGGTTAATTGAGCAACCACTTAATATTAGTTTATTAACCAGCCACGATATTGACTACGAAACCTTATTGCCTGGCAGTAAATTAGTTGACCAAGACGATGTAACCGTAACGCCCGATCCTCTGGCTTTAAGCCATCAGCAAAATTACTTTTGGTTTAATCCCTTTTTTAAATTGGTGGATAGGGAGTGCTATGTACTTATTGATAACGAAGCCAGCAACCTAGAACCACATATACATCAAAGCGTAGCTACACGAATTAATAAACTAACTAGTTATCGCCCAGAATCGCTTAAAAACCTGCATTACAAAATTAGGTATAACGATAACAGCACATTAAGCTTTACTGGTTTAAGCCAACACATTGCCCTTGAAAACCAAAACATGAGTGTATTACAAGTTTCGCAAAGCCAAGATGTAATAGTGTTTGCCAGCGAGGCACATAACAATACCGGGCTTATGTTAGTTGAAGGCGCAACTTATAAGTTTGAACCCTACCCTAATCAATTTTGGTATGACGACGGCATAAAATGCACTGCAAGCGGCTGGCACCGCGATAATGTGCAATTAGGGGTTAAAGAAATCCCCATGGCATTGCTTGAACCATTTAGACGACTTCCAAGAGCGCAGTGGTTCTCTTTGGTTGGCGCAATTAACAATAACGACGAATATTTATTTGAAATAGCCAATGGCGCTACAGTAACCATTACTAAATCAGGTGAATTTAGTCCCTTTGCCAATGACTTAAGCCGATTTTACGGCGCCAATGCAGGGAAAATAAAAGTAAAAGTAACCCGTATAAGTTAAATGGGCTGTAGACGCGCAGCTTGATGGCGTTTAAAAACAATGCGTTAACCGAGGTATAAAGTGATTATGTCACCACCGAGAAGTGAAGGAGAAGAGCAGGAGAAATTGCTCACCAATCACCGTGTTTTCTCTGTGTAGCGCGAAGCGCCTCTGTGCCCTCTGTGGTGCAATTAATGAGTAGCAGCGGCTTTATGCCGCGAAAAAATTCAATACAAAACGCGAGGTAAGCTCCTGCTACGTGGTTAGTTCATAGTTTTTAGGCGCACATTGCTTTTGTTTAAAAGTGATTATG